>CAYSMM010000286.1:0-3279 GCA_964432095.1 uncultured Burkholderiaceae bacterium
CTCACAAAAATCGGTATGCCCAACCCACTTGGGCGCGAACAGTGGCTGGCGCTGGCGCGCAAGCTGGTGGCCGCTTATGCGCATGACTTTGGCGAGCACGATCAGATGATTTATATCCAGGTGACGCGCGGCGTGGCCAAGCGTGACCATGCGTTCCCCAAGGACGTGCCGCAAACGATTTTTGCGATGACCAGCCCGCTGCCCAAGCAAAGCGAGCAGGCGCGCGCCAAGGGGGTGGCGTGCGTCACGACGAATGATTTCCGCTGGCACAAGGGCGACATCAAAAGCACCTCGCTGTTGGGCGCGGTGCTGGCGCGGCAAATGAGCGCCGAGGTGGGCGCGGTGGAGACCATCCTGTTGCGCGATGGCTATCTCACCGAAGCCAGCGCCAGCAATGTGTGGGTCGTCAAGGGCGGTGTGCTCGCGGCGCCGGTGAAAGACCACCTCAAGCTCGAAGGTATTCGCTACGGTTTGCTTGAGGAGCTGTGCGCCGCCAAGGGCTTGAAGCTGGAGCTGCGGCAAATCACCGAAGCCGAAGTGCGCGATGCCGACGAGATCATCCTGACCAGCGCCACCAAAGAGGTGCTGCCCTGCACCCTGCTCGACGGCCGGCCCGTGGGTAACGGCCAGCCCGGCCCGGTGTATCTGCAAACCTATGCGTGGTATCAGGAAGCCAAGGCCACGCAGTGCATTTGATGGTGGCCTGAATGCGCCTTGTCAACATGCACCTGGACAATACTCGTTGATTCTATATTACACAATGGAGTATATAGCTTTTACTGGTTTCTCATAAACCAGAGAAAGCATGTTAGTCGTGTCAGTATCAATGGATTCACACATTCACTGGCTTGCTTCGGGCTGCACCAATCATGTGCTGACGATGTGTGATTTAGAGTTGCGCTAAGCTGCCTGCATGGTGACGCAACGCCCGACCGACGAATCGCTGATCGAGTATCCCTCGCGCTTTCCCATCAAAGTGACGGGGATGAACGAACCCGGCTTTGCCGAGGCCATCATCTCCATCGTGCAGCAGTTTGACGCGGGCTTCGACCCCGCCACGCTGGAGCGCCGCGAAAGCTCCACCGCCAAGTATCTGGGCCTCACCGTCACCATCACGGCCACCAGCCGCGAGCAGCTCGACGAGCTGTACCGCACGCTGTCCACCCACCCGTTGGTGCGCTGGGTGCTGTAGTGCGCGTCAAGCTGCTGGGCCGCTGCGACTATGCCGCTACATACGCGGCCATGCGCGCATTTACCGAGGCGCGCAATACGCAAACTCAAGACGAGCTATGGCTGTGCGAACACGCCCCGGTGTTCACGCAAGGCCTGGCGGGCAAGGCCGAGCACGTGATGGATGCGCACGACGTGCCCATCATCGCCACCAACCGCGGCGGGCAGGTGACGTATCACGGGCCAGGTCAGGTGGTGGCGTATCCGCTCATCGACCTCAGGCGCTGTAATGCCGGCAGGGGTATCTACGTCAAGGAGTTCGTGTTCCGGCTCGAGCAGGCCGTGATCCAAACGCTTGAGGGCTATGGCATCACCGGCCTGCGCGTGAAGGGTGCACCGGGCATTTACGTGCCGGTTGACGAGCCGGCGCATACACCGACGATAGAAACATCACCCTTCACCGGCCTGGCCAAAATCGCAGCACTGGGCATCAAGGTCAGCCAGCACTGCACTTACCACGGGGTGGCGCTGAATGTGGCCATGGACTTACAACCCTTCACGTGGATCAACCCTTGCGGTTATGCCGGGCTCAAAACTACAGACTTGGCTACACTTCAAGTCCATACCACTTGGGACGAGGCCGCTGAGCGGCTGGCCCAGCGGCTGCAAGCCCACCTGAGCTAAACCAACCTGCCTATCGTGATGCCCACCGAACTTGTTGTGAAAGACGCGGCCGAATCGCCGCAAGGCTACAACGCCAGCGCCAAACAAAAAAGTGCGGCCAAAGTGTCGCGCATTCCCATCAAGGTGGTGCCTGCCGAGGTGCTGAAAAAACCCGACTGGATTCGCGTGAAGGCCGGCTCGCCCAGCACGCGCTTTTACGAAATCAAGCAGATTTTGCGCGAGCACAAGCTGCACACCGTGTGTGAAGAGGCCAGTTGCCCCAACATCGGCGAATGCTTTGGCAAGGGCACCGCCACCTTCATGATCATGGGCGACAAATGCACCCGCCGCTGCCCGTTTTGCGACGTGGGCCACGGCCGGCCCGACCCGCTGGATGCCGACGAGCCGCTCAACCTCGCCAAAACCATTGCCGCGCTCAAGCTCAAGTACGTGGTCATCACCAGTGTTGACCGCGACGATTTGCGCGACGGCGGCGCGCAGCATTTCGTCGACTGCATTGAGCGCACGCGCGAGCTGTCGCCGCAAACCACGATAGAGATTCTCACGCCCGACTTCCGCGGCCGTGACGACCGTGCACTCAACATCCTGACGGCTGCACCACCCGACGTGATGAACCACAACCTCGAAACCGTACCGCGCCTGTACAAAGAGGCGCGCCCCGGCAGTGACTATGCGTTCTCACTCAACCTGCTGAAAAAATTCAAGGCACTGCACCCCAACGTGCCCACCAAAAGCGGCTTGATGGTGGGCCTGGGTGAAACCGATGACGAGATTCTCGACGTGATGCGCGACCTGCGTGCGCATCACGTAGACATGCTAACCATCGGGCAGTATCTAGCACCCTCTGGTCATCACTTGCCCGTAAGACGGTATGTACACCCTGATGTATTCAAAATGTTTGAAACCAAAGCGTATGAAATGGGCTTCAGCCACGCTGCTGTAGGCGCCATGGTGCGCAGCTCTTACCACGCTGACCAGCAGGCCCATGCGGCAGGGGTGGCGGTTTAATCTTGCTTCAACACGTTCAGCCATGAGCTATTGCACCCCCTAGGTTAAGGGGGTTGCAGCCCATCAGTGGCGCCGCTGCTGCGCATGGCATTTGCACTCCCCAACCTTAGGGGTTGAGAGTATTTACAGGCCCGATACGCTAGCTGCTTCGAGACGAAACGCATCTCGCGCTTTGCTGCGCGATGTAAAAGGACGCCTCCATGGACAGACTAGCCGTCATACACACGCCACTGGGTGGCAACAAGTTGCGCTTTTCGCGGATGAGCGGCAGCGAAGGTTTATCGCAGGCCTATGAATACCAGCTTGAGTTATTGAGCGACGACCGCGAGATCGGCTTGCATCAGCTACTGGGCAAGAACGTCACGGTCGAGATGGATCTGGACAACGGCGAGCAGCGCTACTTCGACGGCTATGTCA
>CAYSMM010000287.1:0-3247 GCA_964432095.1 uncultured Burkholderiaceae bacterium
GGTGCTGGCCATCGTCACCTTCGTGTGGGCGGGCGCGCTGGGCAGCGGCGACATGGCGGCATTCATCGGCGTGTGCATTGCGTCGGGCTTGGCTGCGGGGGCAGATCTTGCCTTGCCTGCCGCATTGGTGGCGCGCAGCATTCACTGTGCAGGCCACGGCAATCAGCTTGAAGGCAGTTACTTCGGCGTGTGGGGATTTCTCACCAAGTTCAACCTCGCATTGGCCGCCGGTGTGGCCTTGCCACTGTTGCAATGGCTGGGTTACACGCCCGGAGCTCAGGACGAGGTCGCATTGCATGCGCTTGCGGTGGGTTACTCCTGGGTGCCCTGCGCGCTCAAGGCGGTGGCGGCGGTCTTGCTCTGGATCCTGTTCATCCGCGGCGGCGCGGCCCACGTAGATCGGTTAGAGACGGCTGCGGCCCCGGTAGCCTCGGCGGTTATTCCAAATGGAGATTCACGATGATTGAGGAGATGTTTGCTTCGCTGCGGCGTCTGGCCTGCCTGGCTTCGTGCGTGTTGCTGGCCGCCTGCGCCAGTGTTCAGCCCGAGGCCTACCGCGCGGAGAAGCCCGTGCTGGAGCTGGACAAGTACTTCAACGGCCAGATCGACGCCTGGGGCATGGTGCAAGACCGTTCGGGTAAGGTCATCCGCCGTTTTACCGTGAGCATGAAAGGGACGTGGAACGGCAACGTGGGCACGCTGGATGAAGACTTTGTGTACAGCGACGGCAAGAAGGAAAAGCGCATCTGGACGATTACCCGGCACGAGACTCAAGACGGCCAGACACGCTACAGCGGCACAGCCAGCGACGTGGTGGGCGAAGCCTCGGGCTACGCCAGCGGCAACGCGCTGAACTGGAAGTACACCCTCAAACTACCGGTTGACGGCAAGGTCTATGAGGTGCAGTTCGACGACTGGCTGTGGTTGGTGGACGACAAGGTGATGTTGAACAAAGCAGAGATGACAAAGTTTGGTTTTCGCCTGGCCGACATTACCATCTCATTTACCAAGCGTTAATTTTTTCCCCTAATCAGCCATTAGCAGTACCATGGCCTCCATACCCGAACCACCACTAGTTTTTCGTCAGGCCGACGGCCAATCAGCAGCCGGTGCAGACGAGCCCGCGGCCCAGACGCAAAACGACTTACAACACAAACCGGGCTTTTTCATGCCACTCAACCCGCGCGTAACGGACTGGCGCAACAAGCGCGTATGGATCGTCGGCGCATCCACTGGCATTGGCCTGGCGCTGGCCGAGGCGCTGCTTGCACGAGGGGCGCGCGTGGCTGTATCGGCGCGCAAGGCCGAGCCGCTGCAAGCGCTGGCCGCGGCACACCCGGGCCGCGCACTCGCCCTACCGCTCGACGTGTTGAGCTCTGAGCAGCAATACTCCGCATGGAATAACCTCATATCTGAATGGGGGAATGCAGACATCGTTGTGTACTGTGCTGGGTATTACCAGGCGATGCGTGCTGATCAGTTTGATCTGCGTGACGCATTGCGCCATGACGACGTGAACTACCGCGGCGCGCTCATCACACTGTCTAATGTACTGCCAGCGATGATTGCGGCGCGCGGCGGCGCAGTGGCGCTGGTGTCCAGCGTCGCGGGGTATCGTGGCCTGCCCAACTCGCTGGCCTACGGCCCTACCAAGGCTGCGCTCACCCACATGGCCGAGGCGCTGTACATGGATTTGCAACCGCACGGTGTGGCGGTGCATGTCATCAACCCCGGCTTCGTCGAGACGCCACTCACGGCACAAAACCGCTTCAAGATGCCCGCGCTCATCACGCCTGCGCAAGCGGCCGAGGCCATCATCCGCGGCTTTGAAAAAGGCGAATTCGAGATTCACTTTCCAAAGCGGTTTACGCGCTGGCTCAAGCTGATGCGGCATCTTCCTTACCGCTGGTACTTTGCGCTCACGCGGCGCTTCACCGGGCTGTAAGCTGTATTACCAATGTCCTCACGCTTCGACAATATCGCGCGTTACTTCGAGACGCTCACCGCTGAAAGCATCGCGCAATTACACGAGCACTACACCCGCGACTGTACCTTTAAGGATCCGTTCAACGAGGTGCGCGGAGTGGCGCACACGCAGCGTATCTTCGCGCATATGTTTATCACTACGGTAAACCCGCGCTTCATCATCACGGCCCGCATCGAGCAAGGCGACGAGGCATTCTTCGTCTGGGACTTCCGCTTTACCGCCAAGCGTCTGCTCAAGGGCGAGCAATGCATACGCGGCTGCTCACACCTGCGGCTTGCAGGCGACGGCCGCGTGCAGTGGCACCGCGACTACTGGGACGCTGCAGAAGAGCTGTATGAAAAGCTGCCGGTCATCGGTGTGCTGATGCGAGCCATCAAGAAGCAGAACACCGTGTACTAGGAACCTATCATTTCGATGATAATCCTTATATGCAGTCGCTGCGAAAATCCCGATCAATCGCATTGTTGATGGCACTGTGGATGCTATCCACAGTCGCTGCTGCGGCCTTGTCGCCATTGTTCAAGCGTGTAGATCTCGCAGATTTCGCAGTGATTTGCACCAGTCATGGCGTCAAGCTCGTGAAGCTTGCCAGCGGGCAACCCACTAGCGCTGCCTCGTATACGCTGGACTGCCCAGGCTGCCTCGCGGCTTCACTTGCCGCGCCAGTAGTGGTCGAAGTGGCTTTATTGAAGTTGGGTAACTCAACCTTCTGCAGCTACGATACGCACTTTCATTCCCGTGATGCGCTCGACCCGCGCTCTCGCGGCCCTCCCACAGCTTAAGCCTGCTGTTCTCATCGCTGCGGCGCATAGGCCTTGGCCCATGTGCTCGCTATATGTTTGACACCTGAGTCTGACTGCCGCACATACATGTGTTTATGCATGCGTGCGGCAAGCAGGAGGTTTATTGCTATGAGTAGGATTGATCTGAATACGGCCCTGAGTATTGGGTTAGTGGCTGCGGGCATGCTGCCCTCGCTCGCCTTGGCGTGCAAAGAATGCGATTCCCACACTGAACTGGTGGCTACGTCTGCTATAGCCACCAGTTCAGCATCGACCGAAAATACAGCTTCACTACAACGAATTGAGGTTACGGGTCGGCGTGCAGTTGATGCTTCTACGTTGACCCAGCCTGACTTGCGGACTGCGCGCGAACGCATCGAGCGTACTGCTGGCGGGGCGAATGTGGTCGATACGGCAGACTACCGCGCTGGCCGGGTGGCTACATTAGCTGACGCGCTGAACCATTCACCCGGAGTGC
>CAYSMM010000288.1:0-3247 GCA_964432095.1 uncultured Burkholderiaceae bacterium
CTTGTGTGTTCGTAATCCAGGAGTAATGCTTCTAGGATCACACTTCAACTCTTCAATGCATCTTGGCTTGATAGGACCAATATGATTAGTCACTCTGTGGACTGAAGCAGTCTGATAGATGGTGCCGTCTTTATCAATCAGAAAGTGAGCGCCATTCGCTCCAGCTACTTTGTAGGATGAAAATGTAGCTTGAGCTGTTTTCGTATCGGTTTGATGAACAATGATGCTCTTAACTTGTGTGAGAACACTTCTTTCAATGACGATACTTCTGGACTGTCTGACTCTTGGATGAATAATCATGCCAGCTTGATCAATTTGTAGCGCCATAAATGCCTCTCTTTCTTTGGGGCGGTATGTTAGCTTGAAAACTCAATAGCTACAGCCCCAATACATTAGATACCCAGTGCCTCCCATTACACATATGGTTGAATCAAATGAAGGATCGGCGTAAGTACGCGCAGCAGTTAATTGGTATCGCATGCTTATAGTCCCTGAATTGAATGCAAGTCGATTCTTGGTCTGAGCAACCCGTCGCACGATTTCCTCTCGGGTTGTTGCGCTAGTTGCTGCCATAGGCACCTCTACAATTCCTCCATGTCTTTCATCCCCACTTCTGCCCTTGCCGCGCGATTGCTAGCGCACATTATGAGCGGTCGCCGCACGATTGGTACGCACTTTCACAAGTGGAGTGACGCCGAGCGCAGCGCGGCGATCACGGCGTGGTCAGGCGTACTGTTGAAGCATGTGGGCATGAAGCTGGAGGTGGTGGACAGCGGTGGGCATACGCAGGCTGCATCGTCCCCATCATCCACCCCATCGCCGGCATTGTTTGTGGCCAACCACATGAGCTGGCTGGATATTTTCGTGATCAACGCATGGCAGCCCGCTGTGTTTGTGAGCAAGGCCGAGGTGAAGCGCTGGCCGGTGCTGGGGCCCTTGGTCACGGGCGCGGGTACGCTATACATCGAGCGTGAGAAGCGCCGCGACGCGCTGAAGGTGGTGCACGAGATGGCCGAGGTGATGAAGCGTGGGCGCAGCGCCGCAGCCTTCCCCGAGGGCACCACGGGCTGGGGTGATGCGCTGATGCCGTTTCACGCCAACCTGCTGCAAGCGGCGGTCGTGGCTCAGGTGCCGGTGCAGCCGCTGGCGCTACGCTACCTGGATGGCCGTACACGCAAACCCACGCGTACACCTGCGTGGGTGGGGGAGATGTCGTTGGTGCAAAGCCTGCAGCAACTGGCCTTGCACGCCAAGCACAGCCATATCGTGGCACAGCTGCATGTGTTGCCGCAGATTGCGGTGAGCGATGGCGTGTCGCGCCGCGAGCTTGCACAGGCAGCGCACTGTGCAATTGGCGCAGCGCTGAGTAATACGTAAATGCGTAGTACTAGAGGCAGTAATAAGATTTTACAGCTATATTAAATAGCAGTAACGTGCATATACCTATATTAGTATCATGCTGGAAAGGTGACGACGTGGTCTGCGCCAAGCTTGATGCCGATGCGCTCGCCAATCGCATGGTCGTGGTGTGAGGGCACCAGCGCCAGCACTTCGGCGCCTGAAGGCAACTTGAGCGTGTAGATAAACTCTGCGCCGCGAAAGGCCTTGCGCACCACCTCGGCTTTCAGCTCGCTGTCGTCGTCATGCACGATGTCGTCGGCGCGCAGCAGCACCTTGCAGCCGGTGGTGGTGCCTACAGGCGGAAGATCACCCAGCCATTGGCCGTGTAGCTCTCCAAGCTCGATGCGCACCACCGGCCCGCCGCCATTGACGTGCGCGGTGGCCGGCAGCAGCACGCCCTGGCCGATGAAGTCGGCTACGAAGCGCGTGCGCGGCTTGTGATACAGGTTGTACGGTGTATCCCATTGCTCGATGCGGCCAGCGTTCATCACGCCCACGCTGTCGCCCACGGCAAAGGCCTCGTATTGATCATGCGTGACGACGAGCGCAGTGGTGTTGGTGGCCTTCAAAATGCGCCGCACCTCCAGCGCCAGCCGCTCGCGCAGCTCGGCGTCCAGGCTGGAGAAGGGCTCGTCGAGCAGCAGCAACAGGGGCTGCGGCGCCAGTGCCCGTGCTAACGCCACGCGCTGCTGCTGACCGCCCGAAAGCTCGTGTGGGTAATGCCGTGCAAAGGCTTGCAGGTCCACCAGCTCCAACATGCGCTCCACGCGCGTAGTGCGCTCGCTGCGCGCAATCGAATGCAAGCCAAACGCAATGTTGTCGCGCACGTTCAGGTGGGGGAACAGGGCATAGTCTTGAAAGACCACGCCCACGTTGCGCTGCTCGGGCGGCGATTGGCTGTTCACCGCTGCGACCACCTTACCCTCTAGTTGCACAGTGCCGGCCGCGGGTGGCACGAAGCCTGCGATGGCGCGCAGCAGTGTTGTTTTGCCGCAGCCGCTGGGGCCCAGCAGCACACCGATCTCGCCGCGCTTGAGCGCAAGCGTGCACGACTGCACCGCCATGAGCTGGCCAAATTGCACCGAGAGCGAATCGATATTGAGAACTGTGGTCATGCGGGTGTGGGTGTCTGCGTGATGGGTGCCGCAGCGCGTGTAGCCATGTGGGACACTATACCAAGCCGCTGCGAGTGCGTACAATTCTCATTCAGGTCAAGGTTCTTCGATCATCGCTGTGACCGCAATCCACGCAATCCCCGGCAACCCGCAACAAACGCCGCTAGCGCCGAGCGTGGCAGAGAGCATGTAAACGCAGTCGGCAGTTCGCATCACAGTGATGCCACAGTGTCGTCGCACGCAAGGTAAACATGGGCCGATATTCATGTTGATCGTCATCGCATTGTTATGCGCCGCGCTCGTCGGCCTGCCCTTGCTGGCGTTGCTCGTCACGGCAGGCGCAGGCGCCCTCGGCGGTGCGCTGACAACCCTGCAACACCTGGCCGGCACCGTGCTGCCCGGTTACCTGCTCACCACGCTGCTGCTCTGCGCGCTGGTGGCGATAGGCACCACAGCACTGGGCTTTTGCAGCGCGTTTGCCGTCACGGCGTTTGAGTTCCGTAGCCGTCATGTGGCGCAATGGGCGCTGGTGCTGCCGCTTGCCGCACCGGCGTATGTGCTCGCGTATGCGTACACCGATTTCTTTCAACCCAGCGGCAGCCTGTTCGGTTTGTGGCAGGGGCTGCTGGGGCAGGGCAATGTGCCGCGGCTTGACATTCGCAACGTATGGGGCGCGGCGTTTGTGCTGTCTGGCGCGTTGTACCCCTATGTTTATCTGCTGGTGCGCGCGG
>CAYSMM010000289.1:0-3226 GCA_964432095.1 uncultured Burkholderiaceae bacterium
GAGGTGAAGCCTATCCGTGTGAAGGCATGCCTGGCGACAAGCAGCGCGGCGTGCTGGACGATTGCGGCAAGACCATGCCATTCATCGACAAGATCGTGTTCGACAACATCAAGGAGGCTGTGCCGTTTCGCACCAAGTTTGCAAGCGGCTATCTCGACATTCCCGAAATGGAGCGCGACGACTGGGGCCAGGCGTTCCTGGACGACATGAATAGCTCAGAGGAGGTGCGTGACGATTACACACGTAAGGGCTTTGTGTTTCCGCGCGATGTGGGTGCGACGATCTGGTACGTCGGCTTCAACTGGCTCGATCCGGTCGTCGGCAAGGGTGACACGCCGGAGCAGCAGGTCAAGAACCGCAAGCTGCGGCAGGCGTTGACGATTGCGATCGACTGGGGTGAGTACAGCCAGCTGTTTCCGCGCAAGGGTGGCGAAGAGGCGCACAGTCCGGTGCCTCCGGGTTTGTTTGGTGCGCGTCATGGCACCAAAGAAGGCATGAACCCCTTCACCCACAACTGGGTGGCCGACGGCAAAGGGGGCGGCAAGGCCGTGCGCAAGTCGGTGGACGAGGCCAAGAAGCTCCTGGCCGAGGCGGGCTATCCTGATGGGCGTGATGCCAAGACCGGCAAGCCGCTCGTGATCAACTACGACTACCAGCGCGCGCTCACGCCCGAGGTGAGGTCTGAGATCGACTGGATGACCAAGCAGTTTGCCAAGCTCAATGTTCAGCTTGAGATCCGCGCAACAGACTTCAATCAATACCAGGACAAAAAGCGCAAAGGCGCGTTGCAGTTTGCACTGGGCGGATGGTTTGCCGATTATCCGGATGCCGAGAACTTCATGTTCCTGCTTTACGGCCCCAATGCATCCGCCAAGTTCGACGGCGATAACCTGCTGAATTACCAGAACGACGAATACGACAAGCTGTTTGAAGAACTCAAAACGCTCGATGACGGGCCGCGCAAGCAAGAGGTGATCGACCGTATGGTGCGTGTGCTGCAGGAGGACGCGGTCTGGTCCTTCGGTTATTACCCCTGGAGTACCGGCGCTTTTCAGCCCTGGGTGAAGAACACGGCTGTGCCGATTATGTTCCGCGACATGGCCAAGTACTACCGGCTCGACACGGCGATGCGGGTTCAAAGCCAAGCCGAGTGGAACAAGCCCACATACTGGCCGCTGGCGCTAATCATTCTGGGTCTGCTGGCAATATTCTTCGTTGCGCGAGCGAGCTTTGGCCGGCGTGAGCGCATGAGCGCGCGTGGCAAGGTTGCAGTACAGCAGGGGGCTTGAGCGATGGTCAACTACATCATCCGCCGGGTGCTCTACGGCGTCCTCATTCTGATCGGTGTCAATCTGTTTACCTTCGTGCTGTTTTTTACCGTCAATACGCCAGACGATATGGCGCGATTGAACATCGGCGGCAAGCGCGTCACGCAGGATCAGATCGACAAATGGAAGGCCGAGCGCGGTTACGACAAACCACTGTACTTCAACGACACAAAGTCAGGCAGCGAGAAAGTCACAGAGACTGTGTTCTGGGAGCGCTCGGTGTCACTGTTTGCCTTCAACTTCGGGCGTGCCGATGCAGAATCTGCGGGTGACATCGGGCATCAGATCAAAAGCCGCATGTGGGCGAGCTTTCAACTCG
This sequence comes from uncultured Burkholderiaceae bacterium, assembly GCA_964432095.1. Classification (GTDB taxonomy): domain Bacteria; phylum Pseudomonadota; class Gammaproteobacteria; order Burkholderiales; family Burkholderiaceae_C; genus CAYSMM01. The sequence goes on from CAYSMM010000289.1 coordinate 1,648, forward strand.
CCCTGCCATTATTCATCTTGCAGGTGATAGCAAGCGTCACGTTCGCATTGCTACTGGCGTTTTTCAGGCACTCGAAGATCGACTTCTGGGGGGTGGTGGTGTGCGTGGTGATGCTGTCGATCAGCAGCCTGTTCTACATCATCGTCGGGCAATTATTCTTTTCTCGCATCCTCAAGCTGGTGCCGATTTCAGGCTATTCACCGGGCCTGGATTTGTTCAAGTTTCTCTTGCTTCCCATTGTGCTTTCTCTCGTGGCCCGGCTGGGCACCGAGGCGCGCTTGTATCGCGCCATGCTGCTTGAGGAAATGGGTAAAGACTACGTTCGTACTGCCAAAGCCAAAGGGCTGAAGGAGCAGGTGATTCTATTCAAGCATGTGCTCAAGAACGCAGCCATTCCCATTATCACCAGCGCTGGCAGTTACTTGCCGTACGTATTCCTGGGTAGCCTGGTGTTCGAGTCGTTTTTCGGCATCCCGGGGCTGGGTGCCTACGTGATTGATTCGATTTCGGGGCAGGACTTCGCCATCGTGCGGTCTATGGTGTTTGTCGGCGCGGTGATCTACATCGCGTCGTTCACCTTGATCGATATTCTTTACACCTGGGCTGACCCGCGGGTACGGCTGGAATAAACGCTGCGGGAGCACGGCATGCCAAAGATCGTCATTCTCTGGACGGACTACGTCATCTACCTGCTGCTGATCGTGGCGGCTGTCTACATTTGGCGTGTCCGCGCCAACGTCAACCAGCGTGCGAATTGGCGCAAGGTGTTTCGCGAGCCCGCGCCCTTGTGTGCAGCCATCGTACTGGCGGTGTTCCTGGTCGTCGCAGTCCTCGATTCGTTTCACTTCAGGCGCCTGCTGCCGGCGGCTCCAGGTACTACGAACGCCGCTGCGGCCTATGCCACTCGAACCGAGTCGGTGTTGGACGTAGTACTTGCGCGGCAAATCGAGATGCGCGAGAAGGAATGGTCTGCCCCCTTTGCACACCACGCGTTCCGCAAAGAAAGCAATGCGTTCAGCGCAACGCAGACCTCGATCTATCCACGCCTCAAGCACGGTGGCGCACATCTGGCTGACCCGGCGAATCAGCGCGGTGGTGACATCGCCATGCGAGGGTTTGCCGGGGTTCTCGGAGGTTTGGTGGTGGCAGGCTTCATGGCATTTGCAATCGGCCTGGCTGTGGCCCGAAACAGCGGCGCCAGCATCGGCCAGGCATTGCGCAGCATTGCCGGTAACGACACCGAGATCCCCTGGCGCGCGGCAATCATCACGATTACGGTGCTGGCTGTTCTGATAGGTGCCATCACAGCCTGGAAGGATGTCTATCACGTATTCGGTACAGATCAAACGGGCAACAGCGTGCTATATCAATCCTTGAAGAGCATACGCACTGCGTTTGTGATTGGTACGCTCTCAACGCTTGCAACCCTGCCGTTTGCTGTGGTGCTGGGTTTGCTCGCAGGCTACTTCAAGGGCTGGGTGGACGATTTGATTCAGTACATCTACACCACGCTCACTGCCGTGCCTGGCGTACTGCTGATTGCCGCCTGCGTGCTGATGGTGCAGGTTTTCATCGACAA
>CAYSMM010000290.1:0-3210 GCA_964432095.1 uncultured Burkholderiaceae bacterium
GTGCGCCGCCGTTAATGACATTCATCATCGGCACGGGCATTTGCATGGCGCCGCTGCCGCCAAAGTAACGGTAAAGCGGCAGCCCCGACTCCTCAGCCGCGGCACGCGCTACTGCGATACTCACGGCCAGAATAGCGTTGGCTCCCAGGCGTGATTTGTTGTCGGTGCTGTCCAGGTCTATCAAGGTGCGGTCCAGAAAGGCTTGCTCGGCTGCGTCCAGCCCCATCACCGCCTCTGCGATCTCGGTGTTGATGTTCTCAACTGCTTTGAGCACACCCTTGCCGCCATAACGCGACTTGTCGTTGTCGCGCAGCTCTACAGCCTCGCGACTGCCGGTGGAGGCGCCACTGGGCACGGCTGCGCGACCCATGACGCCGCTTTCCAGCAGCACGTCGCATTCAACCGTGGGGTTGCCGCGCGAATCCAGAATTTCGCGGCCAACGATATCAACAATTGCGCTCATTCGTCTTCTCTTTCAGTTTTGATTACACCGCGGCTGTAACGCCTTCGACCAACACCATATTGAAGTACTCGGTCGCACCCACACGCTTTTTACGGGTTTGCTGGTACTGCTGATCGTTGTAAAACGCTTTGGCTTGCTCATAGCTTGGAAATCGCAGTACGGCGACGCGGTGCGGCTGCCAATCACCCTCCAGGCTCTCATGCTTGCCGCCGCGTACCAGATACTCACCGCCGAATGCTTTGACGGAAGCGGGCGCGTCTGCCATGTACTGCTTGTACTGCTCCATATCGGTGATATTCATCTCGACAATCAAATAACCGGGTGCCATGCGCTCATGCTCGCTTTCTTGAAGTGGTATGGAGATTTGTTCAGCAGGAAAAATCGTTTTCAAGCAGCGGCTGTTGCTTGACCACACGGTCGATCGCTATCAGTTGCTCCAGCAGTGCCTGCATGTGCTTGAGCGGTACGGCATTGGGGCCGTCCGACAGCGCATTGGCAGGGTCGGGGTGTGTCTCCATGAACAAGCCCGCCACTCCCACCGCCACTGCAGCACGCGACAGCACTGGCACGAATTCACGCTGGCCGCCGCTGGACGTGCCCTGTCCGCCAGGCAATTGCACGCTGTGCGTAGCGTCAAATACCACGGGCGCGCCGGTCTCGCGCATGATCGCAAGTGAGCGCATGTCACTCACCAGGTTGTTGTAGCCAAAGCTCACGCCACGCTCGCAGGCCATGAAGCTATCCGGGCTCAGCCCCTTCTCGCGTGCTGCGGCGCGGGCCTTGTCGATGACGTTTTTCATGTCGTGCGGCGCAAGAAACTGCCCCTTTTTGATGTTCACCGGCTTGCCCGACTGCGCCACCGCGCGAATGAAGTCGGTTTGCCGGCACAGGAAGGCGGGTGTTTGCAGCACATCCACTACCGCTGCGACTTCTGCAATCTCATCTTCGGCATGCACGTCGGTCAACACGGGCACGTTCAAATCGCGCTTGACCTTGGCCAGAATTTCCAGCCCCTTTTGCATGCCGGGGCCGCGGAACGATGCGCCGCTCGAGCGGTTGGCCTTGTCGTAGCTGCTCTTGAAGATGAACGCAATGCCGAGTTTGGAGGTGATCTCCTTCAATCGCCCGGCCACGTCCATCTGCAACTGCTCGCTCTCCACCACGCACGGGCCGCTGATGAGGAAGAAGGGTTTGTCCAGCCCTATGTCGAAGTTGCACAGCTTCATGCCACAGCCTTGAGCGTAGGGCTGCTGGCGGCCGGACTATGCTGAGCCTGATGCTTGAGCGCGGCGCCCACAAAAGCATTGAACAGCGGATGGCCGCTGAACGGGCGGCTCTTGAACTCGGGGTGGAACTGCACGCCTACGAACCACGGATGCACAGACTGCGGCAGCTCGACGATCTCGGTGAGTTTTTCGCGCTGCGTTATCGCGCTGATCACCAGGCCCGCCTGTTGCAATTTATCGAGGTATTCGACATTGGCCTCGTAGCGGTGGCGATGGCGTTCATCGACCACGTCGCCGTAAATGCTGTATGCGACGGTGCCGGGCTTGACGTCACTGCTTTGCGCGCCCAAGCGCATGGTCCCTCCCAGGTCGGACTGCTCGTTGCGGTGTTGGATCGAGCCGTCTTTATCTTTCCACTCGGTGATAAGCGCGATCACCGGGTTGTCGCAGTCGGGCACAAACTCAGTGCTGTTGGCCGCGTCGATGTGCGCCACGTTGCGGGCGTACTCGATGGTGGCGACTTGCATGCCTAAACAAATGCCGAGATATGGAATTTTACTTTCGCGTGCAAACTTCGCGGCCAAAATTTTGCCCTCGATGCCGCGTGAGCCGAAACCGCCGGGCACGAGTACCGCGTCGTACTTCGAAAGCTGCGAGATGTTGCCGGGCTCCAGCGCTTCGCTGTCGACATAGGCAATGTTGACGCGGGCATCGTGCTGCACCCCGGCGTGTTTGAGCGCCTCGTTGAGAGACTTGTAGCTATCAGACAAATCGACGTACTTGCCCACCATCGCAATGCTGACTTCGTGTTTGGGGTGGGTGAGCGTCTGGACGAGTGCGTCCCACTTGTCCAGCTTGGCTGCGGGGACTTTCAGGTCGAGCTTGTCGACGATGATCTGATCGATACCCTGCTCGTGCAGCATACGCGGCACCTTGTAAATCGTGTCCACGTCCCACACGCTCACCACAGCTTGCTCGCGCACATTGGCAAACAGCGAGATTTTGGCGCGCTCTTCGTCAGGAATCTTGCGGTCAGCGCGGCATAGCAAGGCGTCGGGCGAGATGCCGATTTCGCGCAGCTTCTGCACGCTGTGCTGTGTGGGCTTGGTTTTGAGTTCGCCCGCGCTGGGGATGTAGGGCACCAGTGTGAGGTGCACGAAGGCCGTGTCGTGCCGGCCCAGGCGCAGGCTCATCTGCCGCGCGGCCTCCAGGAAGGGCAGGGACTCGATGTCGCCTACCGTGCCGCCGATCTCAACGATGGCTACATCGACCTGCGGTGCGCGCTCGAAGCCTTCTTTTTGCGCGTCGCCGCTGCCGTATTTGATGAATTCCTGAATCTCGTTGGTGATGTGCGGAATCACCTGCACGGTTTTACCGAGATAGTCGCCACGGCGCTCTTTGCGCAACACGCTTTCGTAGATCTGCCCGGTGGTGAAGTTGTTCACCTTGCGCATAGAGCTGGAGATGAAGCGCTCGTAGTGCCCGAGGTCGAGGTCGGTCTCGGCGCCGTCGTCGGTGACG
>CAYSMM010000291.1:0-3185 GCA_964432095.1 uncultured Burkholderiaceae bacterium
AGGTGCAAGCCCGCCGACCTGTAATTGATAGCCCGCAAAGCTGCGCTGCATGTACAGCCACACAGCCGCTGCAGCAATGATCGCAATGACAAAGCCCACATGCAGGCGCGAACCTTGCACAAGGCGCGGCACTATCGTGTCATTGGCAAAAGAGCGGGTTTGCGGAAAGTTGAAGCCCATCGGATCTTTCCAGGGGCCAAACACCAGGTAGCTCAGCAGCAGCTGCGCTACGTACACCAGCATCAGGCTGACGAGGATTTCATTGGCGTTGAAACGGTCGCGCAACAACGCCGTGATGCTGGCCCACAGCATGCCGCCCAAAGCACCGGCCACCAGCGTGACCGGCACGAACATCCAGCGGTTCACGCTCATACCTTGCGTCGTCACCCACAGCGCAATACCTCCGCCGAATATGGCGCCAAGCAGCAACTGCCCCTCTGCACCGATGTTCCATATATTGGCGCGAAAACACAGCGCCAGCCCGACGGAGACCAATATCAACGGCGTGGCCTTGAGCGCCAGCTCGCCGAGGGCATAGCCGCTTTTGATGGGCTCCCAAAAGAACACCCTCAAGCCTTGCAAAGGGTCTTTGCCCAGCGCTACGAAAAGCACGGCGGCCACCAGTGTGGTGAGCGCAAGCGCCAGCACCGGTGACACCCACGACATCAGCGCGCTGGGTTGTGGGCGCACCTCAAGCGTGAGCATGCTGCACCCTGCGAGTGTTGCGGATGGAGGCGTCCGGCCACAGACCGCTCATCCACTGGCCGATCTGCTCCACCGTTGCATCAGCCCGCGCGATGGGCGGCGACAAGCGTCCCTTGGCCATCACATAGATGCGGTCGCTCAACTCAAACAGCTCATCGATCTCTTCGCTGACGACGAGCACTGCACAGCCTGCGTCGCGCAGCTTCAGCAGCTCGGCACGAATCTGCGCGGCAGCGCCCACGTCCACGCCCCAGGTGGGCTGCGACACCACCAGCACCTTGGGCGCAGCGCTGATCTCACGCCCTACGATGAATTTTTGTAAATTGCCGCCCGACAGGCTTTTGGCCGCAGCCTGCACACCACTGGCCTTGACGCCAAATCGACTGATGATATGCCCCGCCGTTTGCCGCGCCGCCTGCGGCCGCAACCAGCCGAGCGGGCCGACAGCGGGCTCAGCATTGCGCGTGAGCAGTGTATTGAGGGCAAGTGACATCACCGGCACGGCGCCGCGGCCCAGGCGCTCTTCCGGCACGAAGTGCAGGCCGAGCGCACGCCGGGCTTGCGGGTTGAGCTTGGCGATGCGCTGGCCGAACAGCGCGATGGCATCGCCAGTCGCACGAACGTCTTCACCTGATACTGCTTTGAGTAACTCCTGCTGTCCGCTTCCGCTTATACCAGCAATGCCTATGATCTCCCCGGAGTACAAGCTCAGATTGACATCGTGTAAGTCTGTGCCGAACTGCTCCTCGCTCTGCAAGGTCAGGCCCTGCACTTGCAACGCCAGCGCGCCATGTGTGCTGTGTCGGTGCTCCAGCTCAGGCGGCTGCTCGCCTATCATCAGGCGCGACAGCGACGCCTCCGATTGCTGCGTAGGATCCACTACACCTGCCACACGCCCGCCACGCAACACGGTGCAGTTGTGGCACAGCGTGCGAATCTCGTCGAGCTTGTGACTGATGTAGAGAATGCTGCAACCCGTGGCGCTCAGCTGGTTGAGCGTGACGAACAGTCTGTCCACCGCCGCCGGCGTGAGCACCGAGGTGGGCTCGTCCAGAATCAACAGCCGGGGGTGGGTGAGCAACGCGCGGATGATCTCCACACGCTGACGCTCGCCCACGCTCAAGGTGTGCACCGGCCGCGCAGCGTCCAGCTCTAGCCCGTATTCCGCGGCCTTGGCCGCGATGCGTTGCTGCACCTCGGCCAGGCTCACCTGTTTGGAAAGCCCAAGCCATACGTTCTCAGCCACGGTGAGCGTGTCAAACAGCGAGAAATGCTGAAACACCATGCTGATGCCGCGCTCGCGCGCCATGTGCGGGTTGCGGATGTACACCCGCTCACCGTCGATGTGCACCACGCCGCTGTCGGGTTGCACCGCGCCGTAGATGATCTTCATCAACGTGCTTTTGCCCGCGCCGTTTTCGCCCAGCACCGCATGAATTTCGCCCGGTTGCACCGTGAGCGACACATCGTCATTGGCCACGACGCCGGGGTAGCGCTTGGTGATGTGTTGGAGTTGAAGGCGCGGCGGCAAGGGCATGCGCACATTCTATTGAGCTTTGGGGCTGGCTCAGTTGCAGGGCCAGAGGAGCTGGCGGAGGCGGTGAGATTCGAACTCACGGATGGCTTGCACCATCGCCGGTTTTCAAGACCGGTGCATTCAACCGCTCTGCCACACCTCCGCGGAGGCGCAAATTATAAGCTCCAGCGGTTACAGGAACATCTGCTGCAAATCACTGAGAAACGCCTGCCCGCGCGCGGTAGGCTTGATGATGGCGGCATCGTCCTCGAGCAGGCCCTTGGCAGCTGCTTCGCGCAACTGGCGTTGAATTATCACCAGAGGTTGGCCGGTGCGCTCGGCAAACAATGCTGCACTCACGCCCTCCGTCAAGCGCAGTGCGTTGAGCATGAACTCAAACGGCAGATCGCCAACGCTCACGGCTTGATCGAGCTCTACGGCACCGCCAGCTGTTTGCAGCGCCCTGGCCATGTAAGCCGCAGGTTGCTTGTGCCGCGCTTGGCGCACGATGCGGTTGTGAAAGCTCAGCTTGCTGTGCGCCCCGGCGCCAATGCCGAGGTAGTCGCCAAACTGCCAGTAGTTGAGGTTGTGCTGGCAGCGGTGGCCGGTCTTGGCATAGGCCGATACCTCGTAATGCTGGTAGCCGTGTTGTGCGGTGATGGCCTCGATGAGGTCTTGCATTTCAGCGGCATCATCGTCGCTGGGCAGCTGCGGCGGAAACTTGGCAAAGTAGGTGTTGGGCTCCAGCGTGAGGTGATACAGGCTCAGATGCGGCGGCGTGTAGCGCAGCGCGGCTTGTACATCGGCACGGCATTGCGCGAGCGTCTGGCTGGGTAGCGCGTACATCACGTCGAGGTTGAAGGTGTCAAAGTGCTTGGCGGCCTCTTCAATCGCAGCGTGCACCTGCGCACTGCTATGCACGCGACCCAGGGCCTCGAGTTTTTCGTCGTCAAAACTCTGCACG
>CAYSMM010000292.1:0-3167 GCA_964432095.1 uncultured Burkholderiaceae bacterium
GTATTGCTGGCGCATGAAAGCGGTGCTGCGGTGGGCGCGTCGCACTGTGGCTGGCGCGGCCTGGCAGCAGGCGTGCTCGAAAACACTCTCGCAGCCTTGCGCAGTAAAACCGGCCTAAAGGACGGCTGGCAGGCCTGGCTGGGCCCGGCGATCGGCCCGCATGCTTTTGAGGTGGGTGAGGACGTACGCGCGGCTTTCATCGCACAGCATGAGGCCGCCGCTGCAGCGTTCGTGCCGCAAGCCGCTGCAGGCAAGTACCTGGCCGACATTTTTGCGCTGGCGCGTTTGCGGCTCAACGCAGCAGGCGTGCAGCAGATTGGCGGCGGCGGCGACTGCACCTACTCGCAACCCGAGAAGTATTTTTCGCATCGCTACGCCACCCACCAAGAGCGACGCACCGGCCGGATGGCAGCGGTAGTGTGGCTGGAAGAAATTTAATACTGTAGTGAGTAAATTGCCTTGACTGGTAGGTAATAAATAATAATCAACTATGTACTAATAACAGTATTATCGTTTACTGATCTGAAAGCTACTGCTGCGGCCGACTGTGCGGGGCGTTCATTGCGGCTGCGTCGGCTTGGCGCTGAGCAGCCTCACGTGCCCGTGACCTGCGCCTGCGCCCGGGTGTGCCAACGATGTACAGCACCACCGCCAGGGGCAGCATGCCGTAGAGCACAAAGGTCATCACGCCGGCTACGGCGCTGCGCTCTGTTAAGGCCATCAGCAGTACCACATAGAGCCAGCCAATGGCGATGAGATAGAGATACATTCGAAACCAGTAGACTGTGCAGTCCTGCCTGACGCAGGAAAAAATGAATGCGGGAGAGGGCAAATGCAATTGAGCGATTGGCTATCGCAACTGTACAAGGGTTCGGGCCAGCTTGCGTCTGCAGCCGGCATAGACCCATTGCAGATTCCCGGTATCGAGGCAGTGAGCATTGTGCCCGACGCCTTACTCGCCTGGGAGCAGCGCTACGCGCACGGTCTGATGTCGGCCTGGCAAAGCCTGCTGACAGGCACGGCACAACTCACCGACAAGCGCTTCGCTGGCAAGGACTGGCAAACCAATCCAGTCGCCAAAACCGCGGCGGTGATGTACCTCACGCATTGCGACTATCTGATGCAGTGGCTCGATCTGCTCAAGACGCCCGAGCGGCAAAAGCGCAAATTACGTTTTGCGATGGAGCAATGGCTGGAGGCCTCTAGCCCTGCCAACACGCTGGCCTTTAACCCCGAGGCGCTGCGCATGGCCACTGAAAGCCAGGGCGAGAGCATTCGCCGGGGGCTGGACAATCTGCTGGCTGATCTACACAAAGGCAAGCTGTCGCATACCGACGATGCTGCATTTACCGTAGGTAAAAACGTGGCGACCACTGAAGGCTCGGTGGTGTTTGAGAACGCGCTGTTTCAGTTGATCGAGTACAAACCGCTCACCCCCAAGGTGCATGAGCGGCCGTTTTTGATCGTGCCGCCCTGTATCAACAAGTTCTACATTCTTGATTTGCAGCCCGACAACTCGCTGGTGCGCTATTGCCTGGAGCAGGGGCATCGCGTGTTTCTCGTGTCGTGGGTCAATCCGCAACAGCAGCATGACCGTGTAACCTGGGACGACTACATCGAGCACGGTGCGATCAGGGCGATCGACACGGTCCGCGCGATTTGTGCTGCCGACAAAATCAACGTACTGGGCTTTTGTGTGGGCGGTACCATTGTGGCAACCGCACTTGCAGTGCTTGCGGCGCGTGGTGTCAAGCCTGCGCAAAGCCTGACGCTGCTCACAACGCTGCTGGATTTCAGCGACACCGGCATCCTGGACGTGTTCATCGATGAGGTTCAGGTGAGTCTGCGCGAGGCGACCCTGGGTAAGCGCGGCCTGTTGCCCGGGCGAGAGCTGGCCACCACGTTTTCAAGTCTGCGGCCCAATGATCTGGTGTGGAACTACGTGGTCGGTAACTACCTGAAGGGCGAAACGCCACCGGCGTTTGATTTGCTTTACTGGAATGGAGACAGCACCAATTTGCCGGGGCCGATGTTCACCTGGTATCTGCGGCATTGCTACTTGCAAGATGAGCTCAAGAAAAAGGGCGTGCTCACGGTGTGCGGCGAGAAGCTGGATTTGTCGCGCATCGACATTGCATCGTTCATCTATGGGTCACGCGAAGACCACATCGTGCCGTGGCCGGCAGCGTATGCGTCGACGCAAATTCTCAGCGGCAAAAAAACGTTCGTCCTCGGTGCTTCGGGTCACATCGCCGGCGTGGTCAACCCGCCTGCGAAGAAAAAACGCAGCTACTGGACGAATGCCAAACTCAACGCCAGGCTGCCCGTAGACTGTGAAGCCTGGTTGGCCAGCGCAACCGAGCACCCCGGAAGTTGGTGGACGGTATGGAGCGCATGGCTTGCCACACACGCGGGCAAGCAGGTGACTGCACCCAAAGCGCGAGGCAATGCCAAGTTCAAGCCGATAGAGCCCGCGCCCGGGCGGTATGTTCAGGTAAAAGCGTAGGCAACTGCTGCGCGTATTGGTGGAATTGCTGCTAGCAATGCTGGCATGCAGTGGCTGGGTGCAGGCGGCCCTAGGGGTTTGCGCCGTAGCCGCAACCTGTGCTGCACTGCATGATGATTGTGAATGATCATGCGATCAAGGAAATCTGGGAGAACGATATGAAGCAACGAGTGGCATATGTGACAGGTGGGATGGGCGGCATTGGCACGAGCATTTGCAAGCGCTTGTGCATTGCAGGCCATAAGGTGATTGCAGGATGCGGGCCTAACTCGGTGCGTAAGGACAAATGGATTGCTGACATGCGGTCGCAAGGCTTTGATGTCTATGCGAGCGAGGGCAATGTGGCCGACTGGGACAGCACCGCAGCGGCGTTTGACAAAGTGCGCGCTGAGCATGGCACGGTGGACATTCTCGTCAACAACGCCGGCATCACGCGCGACGGCATACTGCGCAAGATGAGCTACGACGATTGGGACACGGTGATTCGCACCAACCTTTATTCAATGTTCAACGTCACCAAGCAGGTGATCGACGGCATGATCGAGCAAGGCTGGGGCCGCATCGTCAATATCTCGTCGGTCAACGGCGAGAAGGGGCAGTTCGGCCAGACCAATTACTCTGCAGCCAAGGCCGGTATGCATGGGTTCACCATGTCGCTGGC
>CAYSMM010000293.1:0-3166 GCA_964432095.1 uncultured Burkholderiaceae bacterium
CCACGCTCTCGGCATCGAGGTGGTTGGTGGGCTCGTCGAGCAGCAGCATGTCGGGCTTGCTGAGCAGCAGGCGGCACAGCGCCACGCGACGCTTCTCGCCACCCGAAAGGTTTTTGATGGTGGCGTCCCAGGGCGGCAGGCGCAACGCGTCGGCAGCAATCTCAAGCTGCAAATCAGTATTGCCGCCCGTCTCGCTGCCCGCTGCGGCGATGATCGCCTCTAGCTGCTCCTGCTCCTTGGCTAGCGCATCAAAGTCTGCATCGGGCTCAGCGTACAGGCCATAGACTACCTCCAGCCGCTTTTGCGCGGCCAGCACGCCGCCAATGCCCTCTTCCACCGCCTCGCGCACGGTTTGGTCGGGGTTGAGCTGCGGCTCTTGCGGCAGGTATCCGATCTTGAGGTTGGGCATAGGAATCGCCTCGCCCTCGATCTCCTTGTCGATACCGGCCATGATCTTGAGCAGTGTTGATTTACCTGAGCCGTTGAGACCCAGCACGCCGATCTTGGCACCCGGAAAAAACGACAGTGAAATGTCTTTGAGAATCTGCCGCTTGGGCGGCACGATCTTGCCGACGCGGTTCATGGTGTAAACGTATTGGGCCATGTGATGTGAGAAAAGTTAGAGATGCGCGCCGAATCAGGCCGGAGCACAAACAGGGTGAAGCTGCTACATTATCACTTGCGGCAATTGTTCCAGTCCCTCCGCCGCAGTCATTTGACCTTCCGTTTCATTCCCTGCGCTTTTGACTGGCAGCGTTCAATCATCCATTGATTGATTGCCTGAAGGCGCACCACGCGGCTTTGGTGCCGCAATCAATCATGATGTTGTTTACAGAACTTGGGCTGTCCGAGCCCATCCTGCGTGCTGTGGCCGAAGAAGGCTACACCACGCCCACGCCGATTCAAGCGCAAGCCATTCCCGCCGTATTGAGCGGCGGCGATCTCATGGCCGGTGCGCAAACCGGCACCGGCAAAACCGCCGGTTTTACTCTGCCGATGTTGCAGCGCTTAAGCGCCAGCAAGGGAGTGTTCAATGCGCGCGGTGTGCGCATGATCCGCGCGCTGGTGATGACGCCCACGCGCGAGCTGGCTGCCCAGGTGGAAGAAAGCATTCGCACCTATGGCCGACATTTGCCGCTGAAAAGCGCGGTGATGTTCGGCGGCGTGGGCATGCAGCCGCAGATCGACGCGCTGCGGCGCGGCATCGACATCTTGGTGGCCACGCCGGGCCGCCTGCTCGACCATCACCAGCAGGGCACGCTGGACCTTTCGAAGGTTGAGATTTTCGTGCTGGACGAAGCCGACCGTATGCTGGACATGGGCTTTATCCACGACATCAAAAAAGTGCTGGCGATCCTGCCCAAGCAAAAGCAAAGCCTGCTGTTTAGCGCCACCTTCAGCGATGACATCAAAGACCTGGCCGACCGGCTGCTGAACAAGCCGGCGCTGATCGAAGTGGCGCGGCGTAACACCACCGCTGAGACGATTGAGCAGAAGGTCCACCCGGTTGGCCGCAACCGCAAGAAAGAACTGCTGGCGCATCTGATCAAGTCGAGCGACTGGCGTCAGGTGCTGGTGTTCACACGCATGAAGCACGGCGCCAACCGCCTGGCCGAGCAGTTAAACAAGGACGGCATTACTGCGATGGCGATTCACGGCAACAAAAGCCAAAGCGCACGCACCAAGGCGCTGAGCGAGTTCAAGTCCGGAACGCTGCAGGTGCTGGTGGCCACCGACATTGCAGCGCGCGGCATCGACATCGACCAGCTGCCGCACGTGGTGAACTACGAGTTGCCCAATGTGCCCGAAGACTATGTTCACCGCATCGGCCGCACCGGTCGCGCGGGTGCGCAAGGCGAGGCGGTCTCGCTGGTGTGCGTGGATGAAGAAGGCTTCATGCGCGACATCGAGCGACTGATCAAACGCAGCGTGCCTCGCGAAGTCGTGCCGGGCTTCGAGCCAGACCCGACTGAGAAGGCTGAACCCATCAAGCTCGGCCGGCAGGTGCTTAATGGCAGTGCCCAGCGCAGCCGAGCACCCCGCGAAGGCGGTGGTGGTGGTAGTGGTGTCAGCGGTCGCGCTGCGCAGAGCCGTCCGGCACGCCCGGCGCAATCTCAACCGCGCCAAACAAACGGCAATAACAGTCAGAGCCGTAGTCATGGCCAGCAGCAACGCAAGCCTCAGCAACCGGCCCCACAACAGCAGCGGTCCCAACAACCACGCCAGCAACAGGCGGCAAGAACGGGCACACAACACAACGGTCAACGCAGCCCGCAACCGCGTAATGCTCCGGGCAAGAGAGCTGAGCCGGCGGAGCCGAAGTATCGGCGCGTGTACTAGAGCAAAAAGCATGACTCGCACAGCATTAGTGGCCGGTGCCACAGGTCTGGTCGGCCGCGAACTGCTACAGCAATTGCTGGCTTCGCGTGCGTATGCGCAGGTGCATGCGCTGACGCGGCGCCCATTGCCGCTTACTCACGGCAAGCTCAAGGTGCACGAGGTGCACTTTGACGCTTTGCCCAAGCTGCCCGCGATCGACGACGTGTACATCGCACTGGGCACCACTATCAAAGTAGCGGGCTCGCAGGCGGCCTTCCGCGCAGTAGACCTTGACGCCGTCGTCGCGGTTGCGCGCGCAGTACAAGCGGCAGGCGCATCACGCGTTGCCGTGGTGTCGGCACTCGGTGCAAATGCAAAGTCGGGCGTGTTCTACAACCGCGTGAAGGGCGAGATGGAGCAGGCCGTGGCGCAACTCGGGTTTGACAGCATCGTCATCGTGCGGCCTTCGTTCTTGAGCGGAGACCGCGAATCGCTGCAGCAGCCAGCACGTTTGGGCGAGCGCATGGCATTGGCCGTAGCCGAGCCCCTGGCATTTTTGATTCCCAAGAAATACCGGGCCGTGTCTGCGCAGTCCGTTGCAGCAGCGATGATCAACCGTCTTGGCGCTGCAGCGCCAGGTGTTACCGTATTGGAATCGAACGAGCTACAATCTTGATGAGTCTTATACTGTAAGAAGTAACATTGCTTTACTGGTTATCCATATTCCAGTAAGTGCTATTTACCCATAACAGTATCATTATTCCACTCACACCTGCCCTCATGTCAGAGCACGGCGTAACTGTGCACGCAGCCGCTGGCGAAAGCGCAGGTCGTCGACCGTTATGGT
>CAYSMM010000294.1:0-3153 GCA_964432095.1 uncultured Burkholderiaceae bacterium
CCTGCGCATGGTTACCGGCGCTGGCGCAGATCACACCACGCGCGCGCTCAGCCGCGCTCAGGTGCGCCAGCTTGTTATATGCGCCGCGCAGCTTGAAGCTGAACACTGATTGCGTGTCTTCGCGCTTGAGCAGCACCTTGTTGTGCAGCCGGCGCGACAGGTGCCGCGCGTGCTCCAGCGCCGACTCTGCTGCGACGTCATACACCCGCGCGTTGAGGATGCGCTTCAAGTAAGCGTCGAGATTGACGGCGCCCGCTTTAGGCTTGCTGGGCTTCTGGGGCATGGTTTGGCGTTGTTTTGTTGCTGAGGGCACGTGTGAAGGATCTCCCACTCGCATAATAGCGAACCATGTTCATGGACTGGCTGTCGGCGCTGCAAGCCTGGCTGCAGGATCCGGCGCTCGGCCTGTGGGGCGTGGTGCTCAGCGCGTTTACGGCGGCCACGTTTGTGCCCGCCAGCTCTGAAGTCGTGCTCACCGCGTTTGCTGCGGCGCACCCCCACCGCATGGTGCTGTTGTGGGCTGCAGCGACGCTGGCCAACACGGCAGGCGGCATGGTGACGTATGCCATCGGCCGCGGGGTGTGGGCGACGACACCTGCTGAGCGGGCTGCACAAAGACCAGAGCCGATTGCACGCCTCATACGCCATGGTGCCGCAGTCACGGCACTGGGCTGGCTGCCGTGGGTGGGCGAGGCCCTAGTACTTGCCGCAGGGTATCTGCGACTGAGCGCCTGGCAGTGCCTGATGTGGCAACTGCTGGGGCGGGGTGCGCGCTACGCAGCCGTGCTGGCCGCACTGGCCGTGGCGGTGCCATCATGAATGAGTGAATGAACGAACACGCAAGGAGCGGCGATGGAATGCACAGTGCAATGGCTGGGCAAGCAAGACGACGGCAGCGGCATGGCGTTTGCCGCGCAAACGGGCAGCGGCCACCTGCTGACCATGGATGGCGCGCCCGACGGCGGCGGCCACAACCTTGCGCCGCGACCCATGGAGACGGTGCTTGCAGGCACGGGCGGCTGCACTGCGTACGACGTGGTGCTGATTTTGAAGCGCGGCCGTCACGACGTGCGTGGCTGTAGCGTCAAGCTCAAGGCCGAGCGTGCCGATGCCGACCCGAAAGTGTTCACGCGCATTCACATGCAGTTCACGGTGAGTGGCCGCGGGCTCAAACGCGACGTAGTGGAGCGCGCCGTGGCGCTGTCACATGAAAAGTACTGCTCGGCCACCATCATGCTGGCCAAAACGGCCGAGGTCACCACTGGCGTGGAGATTGTCGAGATTTGACCCGTTGATACACTTAACAGTAATATGCCGTTACTGGTTAACTATAAACCAGTAACGGCATAGTACACATTAGAGTATATGTACTGCAGGATCATCATCGGGCACCTGCAAGACGTGGAGTAATCATTTGCAGGCATGCCGCGGATGCGTTGAACTGCAATGCAAACAAGCAGTTGTACCGGTCAAATGTAATGCGCGGTTGTCGTCATGACTTTTGCAGCTAGGCGCATCGCGGCCTTCACCGGGGCAGGCAGCTCGAGCGCACCTTGCGCCAGCGCTGCGTCGGCATGCGCTGCCTCGTCGACCTTCATCTGCGCCACGATGGCGCGCGAAGCGGCGTCGCCTTCGGGCAACCGATTGAGATGACCTTGCAGATGCGCCTCCACCTGCCTCTCGGTCTCTACGACGAATCCGAGGCTCGCACGGTCACTCAGCTTGGCTGCAGCAAACCCGATGGCAAACGCGCCGGCATACCACACCGGGTTGAGCAAGCTCGGGCGTGCGCCCAAAGCATCGAGCCGCTCGCGCGTCCAGGCGAGGTGGTCAGTTTCCTCCTGCGCGGCGTCGAGCAGCATGCGGCGGGTGGCCTCGTCGCGTGCCGCCAGCGCCTGCCCTTGATACAGCGCCTGTGCACACACCTCACCCACGTGATTGACGCGCATCAGAGCACCAGAAAGCTGCCGCTCAGCGTCAGTGAGTGAGGCTTGCTGCATCGCTTCGCTCCCGTGCTGCAGGTCTGCAACGGGAGTTGAGCGCTGGGCATGCGGCCGCCCGGCAATCACCTCGACGGCGTCGCCGGCCTGCTCAATTACCCGGTCCAGAAGGTTAAGTTGGCGCATAAGATTCAAAAAACATCAATGAAATCAATAATTTAAATGCGTTCTTCGGGAAAACCCGAGAATGCCATGGGTTTTCCCGTAATTTTATGTTGCGCACCCGCGACGGGAAACTTGCATTCCATCATGAAAATTTGCCCTGACAACCGCCTTCTGTTCCAATACAACGAGCTTCCGGATGGGAGTGCAGCGCGAGTTGCTCTCGAGACGACTTGCGCGAGGTTTAACCCAACTAAATGGAGATAACTGCATGAAAAAATCGCTTTTGGCCGTTGCGGTACTCGGCGCGTTTGCCGGCGCTGCCAACGCTCAATCCAGCGTCACGCTGTATGGTATCGGTGAGGCGACCCTTGAAATCGGTCGTAAAGAGACGCTTAGTGTTACTACTACCGCCTTGACAACGGGTATAGTCCCAGCTGGTACAGTCTCTACCCAGCGCAGAGAGCTTAAGCCCGGTCTGCGACTGCAAGACGGCAACTCCGAAGGTTTGGGCACCTCCCGCTTCGGCTTGCGCGGTGCTGAAGATCTGGGCGGAGGTATGAAAGCCACTTTCCAGTTTGAAGCCGGCCTGCGTATTGATGACGGTACCGTCACTCCCGGTGGTGGTAGCAACGGCGGCGGCTCTGGCGACAGCGGCGGCGCATTTTTTGGCCGTACCGCCAAGATTGGCCTGAGCGGTGGCTTTGGTTCCGTTGAACTCGGCCGTATGCTCAACCCCGCGTTCTTGGTGCAAGGTAACAGCTGGGCTGCCGGTTCCGCCAACGGCCTGTACGACGCTGGCTCTTCGACCGCACCTCTGATGGGCGGTGTACGTACCTCCAACGCGATCATGTACGCCACCCCGAACCTGGGCGGTTTCACTGCCAAGCTGCTGTACGGCGCTCCGGAAGCCAAGGCTTCGACGACTACCACGCCTCCTGGCTCGGTGTCTTCGACCAAAGCCAACCCGAAAGTCGATCTCTCGCTCGAGTTCGCCAACGGCCCGATTTATGTCGGCTTGGGTTATGACCGTGCCAAGTCGGGTGCCGTC
>CAYSMM010000295.1:0-3150 GCA_964432095.1 uncultured Burkholderiaceae bacterium
CTCGGTACGGCTGCCGCTGATGGTGATGTTCTCATCGGCACCCACTGTTTCGGTGCGGTTGTTGCCGATGTCTACTGTCTCATCGTGGCCTATCTTCGTCTTGCGGTCATGGCCCACGTCACGGGTTTCGTCGTTCTCCACCTCGGTGTCGAGATTCTTTTCGGCATGCAGATAAACCTGCTCGTCACCCTTTTTGTCTTCAAAGCGCAACTCATTGGCGGTGCTTGGGTCGCCGTCCTTGGTGGAGCGCGTAATCAGCCCGGTTCGTGTTTTATGGGCCGGCAGCTGCCATGGCGGCATCTGCTCTTTGTTGTAGACGCGGCCGGTGATGATGGGTTGATCGGGATCGCCTTCCAGAAAATCAACAATCACCTCTTGGCCGGTGCGCGGGATTGCGATGAAGCCGAAGTTCTTGCCGGCCCAGGGCTGCGACACGCGCACCCACGCGGCACGCCATTTCTTGTCGGCTTTGTAGTAGCGGTCCCAGTGAAACCGCACTCGTACGCGGCCTAATTCGTCGGTATGAATTTCGTCTTTGGAGCCATCTTCGGCGTCCACCACGATCGCCGTTTGCGGCCCTTGCACCAGCGGCTTGGGAGTGCTGCGCATGGGACGATAGGGCTCGCTGTTGGGCACCACTTCAAAGCTGCAGTCAAACCGGCTGCCGGCACCGCCGCTACTCCCGCTGCCGCCTGCGCCCGAGCCCTCGTAGTCGGCCTGCACCAGGTTGATGTGCGTGGCCAGCACGATGTATTCGGCATTCTCGGCGCTGCGCGGATGGCCTTGCAGCTTGAACGTGGCGCCGCAACACATGCCGCGTGCATCACTGCTGCCACTGACCTGCTTGTACAGCACCTGCTGCGATTCCAGCCTGGCGCGCACATAGTGCTCGCCATCAGCTTCTTTCACGTATTCGCCGGGGTAGTCGAATACCTCGTCGTGGTGCAGCTCATGCTGGCGGCCGGTGTAGCTGCGCTGCTGCTCGAGCCGGGCGCTGGGCCGCTCGTAATCGAAATCCGTGATCACGAACTTGGTGGGCTGCACCTCTTCGCTCATCATCCAGGAGCGGACCGATTCGCGGTCTTCACGCCGCTCGTCTACTTGTGACACAAACGGAATTTGCTCGTAACCCGGAAAAGCGTCGTGCGAGGAAGCGCCATCTGCCAGCACCAACGTATGTTTACCCTGCTCGTGCTTGAAGTAGTAGTACACGCCTTCTTGCTCCATCAGCCGGCAGATGAAGTTGAAGTCGGTTTCGCGGTATTGCACGCAATACGGCCACGGCGTGTAGTTGCCCGAGAGGCGGCTGAAGTCCACCTTGGCGATGTCAGCGTGATCGTCGAACACCTCTTTCATGATGTCCACGAGCTTGGCGTCTTGAAAGATCTTGCAGTCTTGCGTGCGCGTGAGAAACCACAGCCACGGCCTGAGCGTCGCGTGATAGGTGTAAAAACGCCCGCGCCGCCCGGTGAGGCCAAAGCGCGCACAATAGCCGTCGAAGTAGCGGTGCTGCTCGCCTGGAAGTTGCATTTTCACCGTCATGTTCTTGCCGAGCAGCTTGTAAAAGTCGATGTTGCCATCATCGCTCAGCAAGTCGAGCTGATACTCAAACGGACGCGACAGCCCCTCGGTGCCGCTCATCTTGAAGAATCGCAGTTTATCGCCGCCTAGCGGTGTGGTGACTTCTGCAAGAACATTCATGATTTCTCCCTGGGCTTGCGCTTACGGCCGGTGCGACTTGCGCGCTAAGGCCTCCGGTCAAGCCGTACTTCAAGCGTAGCCTTGCGGCGTGTTGTTCTCAATCCCTAGCCGCGCATCCCTAGAACTAGGGGTGTCTGGCGGCTCTAGCGGCGGGTGGTCAATGTTGAAACACGATAGGGGCTATGGTCGGTGTCCCACGGCCGCCGCGCCATGAAGTCTGTCGAGTGCTCACGCCACGCAACATCAAGCACCGCACCTCGCCAGTCAGCGGCAACAATGTTGTTGTCCAGCCACTGAGCAGCATGCTCAGCATTGCGGAAGCAGTAGTTAGCGATCAGCCGACCGAAATAAAAACCGGCGATCGTGCAGCGCATGTCTTGAATGGAATTGCCCGTGTACCAGCGCTCACCATCAATTACTTCGGTGGGGTCTCCGATGACATCGGCAATACCGAACTCGTTCATGAGACGGTCCCAGTACCCATAGTCGATTCGCGAGTCACCAACTAATGGCTGGGACTCGACAATGCCGGTAAACGCTCCGAACGCACCGGGGGCCGTGTAGGCCATAGCCGACTGCGCGACCCCACCGTGCCGGTCGGCGATCATCTCGTGCCCGAAGGCTGCGGCGTACTCCACATGGCTAATACCGTTGAGCGCCCACATCACAAAGCTGAAGAAATGTCCGGTCTGCGGGTTGGTGGGGCAGGGGTCACTCACTTCGGAGCGAAAGCCGCGGGTGCTAGATGCGCCGATGAAGCCGCCGAAATAGCGCTCCTCAGGCCAGCCGCCATCTTGTGTTTCGCGTCCTATGATCTCGGTGACTTCACGCGCCGTGGCGGTGCCGTAGCGGCGGTACAGCGCGGTGAAGAACACGATGCCCGGCATGGATAGCGCTCGCCCGCGCCCGCTGGCGAGCCATACCAACTCTTCGCGCTGCGTTGCAGTCAAGCTCATGACGCCCCCTACTTGAACGTGTAGGCAAAGTCCCCATCGGCCGCAGACAGTTCGACGCCGTTGAACGTCTGGCCCTGGCTCAGCCGTGTGAGGTACTCGATGCTGATCCTGGGCAGCACGGTGTTGGTGAGAATCGCGTCGATGATGCGGCCGCCGGAGTCCACCTCGTTGCAGCGGCTGACGATGAGCTTGACGGCCTCGTCGGTATAGACGAACGGCACTTTGTGGTTCTCCTGCACGCGCTTTTTGATGCGGTTGAGCTGCAGCTTCACAATCTCGGCCAGCATCGTGTCCGACAGTGGGTAATATGGAATCGTGACCAGCCGGCCCAGGAATGCCGGCGGGAACACCTTGAGCAGCGGCTCGCGCAGCGCCTTGCTCAGACTCTCTGCGTCGGGCATCAGCTCCGGGTCTTTGCACATGTTCATGATCAAGTCCGTGCCTGCGTTGCTGGTCAGCAGGATGATGGTGTTCTTGAAGTCGATGTAGCGGC
>CAYSMM010000296.1:0-833 GCA_964432095.1 uncultured Burkholderiaceae bacterium
CATAGGGTGCGGCAGGTACTGCAAACTTTGAGGCCGGGCATGCTGCAGTTTCATGGAGACGAGACGCCCGAGTGGTGTAGCCAGTTCAGCCTGCCGTGGATGAAGGCTGTGCGCATGCGACCCGGGGTGGATTTGCTAGACTTGACTCATCGTTATTCACGCGCAAGAGCGTTGCTGCTTGATGCCTATGTCGATGGCTATGGTGGCAGCGGAAAGGTATTCGATTGGTCACTCATTCCACCAAACGTCGGTTGTCCGCTCGTTTTGTCTGGTGGGCTCACACCTGCAAACGTGGCCGATGGCATCACGGCAGTGCGGCCCTGGGCCGTTGATGTGAGTTCTGGCGTCGAATATTCCAAGGGCGTGAAAGACCCCGAGAAGATCCGCCAGTTTTGCAAGGCCGTGCGCACAGCAGACGCGCACATCTACAGTTAGTACCTGCCGGATACACCCTCACAGAGGACAAGCTGCAGTACTGGATTGCATCTCATGCTTTCTTCCTCAGCGGTGTTTCATAGGTAAGTCCTAGAGGATTGCGATGAATTACAACCTGCCTGATGCCTCAGGCCACTTCGGCCCCTACGGCGGCACCTTTGTTTCTGAAACCTTGATCTACGCGCTCGATGAGTTGAAAGCCGCGTATGCGAAATATCAACATGATGAAGAGTTTCAACGTGAGTTCCGCTATGAGCTCAAGCACTTTGTTGGCCGCCCCTCGCCCGTTTATCACGCCGCACGTATGAGTGCTGAGCTGGGCGGCGCTCAAATCTACCTCAAGCGCGAGGACCTCAACCACACGGGCGCGCACAAGATCAATAACGTTATCGGCCAGG
>CAYSMM010000296.1:843-3145 GCA_964432095.1 uncultured Burkholderiaceae bacterium
TTGCGCGCCGCATGGGCAAGCCTCGTGTGATTGCTGAGACGGGCGCCGGCCAGCACGGCGTGGCCACGGCCACCATTTGCGCACGCTACGGCCTGCAATGCGTGGTGTACATGGGCAGCGAGGATGTGAAACGCCAAAGCCCCAACGTGTACCGCATGAAACTATTGGGCGCCACAGTGGTGCCGGTGGAAAGCGGCAGCAAGACCTTGAAGGACGCGCTCAACGAGGCGCTGCGCGATTGGGTGACGAATGTGGAGGATACTTTCTACATCATCGGCACGGTTGCAGGCCCGCACCCATACCCCATGATGGTGCGCGACTTTCAAAGCGTAATAGGCGAGGAATGCCTACAGCAGATGCCGGAGTATCTAGGACGTGAGCGACAGCCCGATGCAGTGCTGGCATGCGTGGGGGGGGGCAGCAATGCCATGGGCATTTTCTACCCTTACATTCGACATGAACAAGTGCGGCTCATCGGAGTGGAGGCCGCGGGTGAGGGCCTGGACAGTGGTAAACACAGTGCATCACTCACGCGCGGCAGCCCCGGTGTGCTGCACGGCAATCGCACCTATTTGCTCCAAGACGCCAACGGCCAGATTACCGAGACGCACAGTGTCAGCGCGGGGCTCGATTATCCCGGTGTCGGCCCAGAGCATGCGCATCTCAAAGACATCGGCCGAGCAGAGTATGTCGGTGTAACTGATATAGAAGCGTTGGAGGCGTTTCATCATTTGTGCCGCACTGAAGGCATCATCCCGGCGTTGGAAAGC
Source organism: uncultured Burkholderiaceae bacterium (assembly GCA_964432095.1). Classification (GTDB taxonomy): domain Bacteria; phylum Pseudomonadota; class Gammaproteobacteria; order Burkholderiales; family Burkholderiaceae_C; genus CAYSMM01. Next base: position 1,614 of record CAYSMM010000296.1, read on the forward strand.
TCGCACGCTATTGCGTACGCGATGAAGCTGGCCCCAACGATGCGCAAGGATCAGTCGCTACTCGTCAATCTTTCAGGCCGCGGTGACAAAGACATCGGCACGGTGGCCGACTTGTCGCAAGCCGATTTCTACTGCCGACCTTCATGCCGAGGGCAGGGGGTCAAGGGCGGTATCGCGGTCAATGTGAAGACGGTTCGGAGCGCATCATGAGCCGCATCGCAGCGACATTCGCCAGGCTCGAGGCCCAGGGCCGCAAGGCGCTGATCCCGTATGTCACCGCCGGCTTTCCCTATGTTGGCATCACCCCGCTGGCCATGCACGCCATGGTGCAGGCAGGCGCCGACATCATAGAGCTGGGGGTGCCGTTCTCCGACCCCATGGCCGACGGCCCGGTGATTCAGCGCGCTGGCGAGCGCGCGCTTGCGCTCGGCGTGGGATTGAGCGAGGTATTGGCCATGGTGAGTGAGTTTCGTCAGAAGGATGATGTCACGCCGGTGGTGCTGATGGGCTATGCCAATCCGATCGAGCGTTTTGACCTTGCGCACGGCCCGCAGGCCTTTGTGCGCGCCGCGCAGCAAGTCGGCGTCGATGGCGTGCTGGTGGTGGACTATCCGCCAGAAGAATGCGAGGCGTTCGCACGCAACCTGCGGTCGCATGGCATGGACATGATTTTTCTGCTCGCTCCCACATCCACACAGGCGCGTATGCAGCAGGTGGGCCGTGTGGCCAGCGGATACGTGTATTACGTGTCGCTCAAGGGCATTACCGGGGCGGGGCATCTGGACACCAGCTCAGTTGTGCAAATGATGCCGCGCATTCGTAGCCACGTGCCACTACCCGTGGGTGTAGGCTTTGGCATTCGTGACGCTGCTACGGCAAAGGCCGTGGCTGCAGCCAGCGATGCCGTGATCATCGGAACGCGTATCATCCAGTTGATCGAAAACGAGTCTTATGAACGCGTTGCAGCGGTGTTGAAAGACTTCATTCGCGACATTCGCGCGGCAATCGACTCGGACTAGCTACAAGGAGCAGTGCATGAGCTGGCTAGACAAACTCCTGCCACCAAAAATTCAGCAGACCGACCCTGCGCAGCGCCGCCAGGTGCCCGAAGGTTTGTGGATCAAATGCCCGTCGTGTGACGCAGTGCTTTACAAAAGCGATTGGGACGGCAATCAACATGTCTGCCCCAAGTGCAACCACCATATGCGCATCGGCGCTCGCGAGCGGCTCGATGCATTCCTTGATGCCGAAGGCCGCTACGAAATCGGGCACGAGGTGTTGCCGGTTGATGCACTCAAGTTCAAAGACAGCAAGAAATACCCCGAGCGTCTGCGCGACGCGCTGGAAGAAACCGGCGAAACCGATGCGCTGGTGGTCATGGGCGGGGCCGTCAAGACCCTACCTGTTGTCGTGGCATGTTTTGACTTTGATTTCCTCGGCGGCAGCATGGGTAGCGTGGTCGGCGAGCGCTACGCCCGCGGTGTGGAAACTGCAGTCGCGCAGAAGGTGCCTTTCATCAGCTTTACAGCCAC
>CAYSMM010000297.1:0-3137 GCA_964432095.1 uncultured Burkholderiaceae bacterium
CAACCCGCCCGCCAACGACGTGCATCTGTCCACCAGCAGCTATGTGCTCGTCGCACCACAAGCCTACTTTGACAAGCGACCTGAGATCGCTGAGAAGGCTGCAAACTTAACCCCTGTCACGGGCCTGCGCATGTGGAATGACGACTACAACAACTTGTTCCAGGTACTGAAGTAGTTAGTAAAGGCATCGTCACTATTGCGTGTGATACAGATCTGCCGGCGCTTTAGTGCAGCTGAAGGTGCGCGCATGGCAAAACTGCCCCTCGCCGCAACCACCACGCGTTTCGTAGCAGGCGCAAACGATACTGCCATCGGTCATTCGCAGCCCGTGACCATTGCAGGGCTTATCGTTCACGCATGAGGTAACGGCGAACTTCGCACTCGGCTTGGGGGCGCAACTGCCGCCAACGATTGCAATGTCGAACCGCTCGGCAGCAGTAGGCAGCATTTTGCGATCCCCCTTTGAAAGTGCGCTCAATCGCTCAGCCACTTCTTTTTCGCTTAGAGGGCGCTCGTTCTCAAGTTCAGCTACCTGGCCTGTTGCACAAGCCGCCAGCGCCAGCGCGCTAAGCCACAGAATCATATGCCTTTTCATGCTTGCTTCCTACTTGCCCGTAAATGCGACGTGCACTTTCGAGCTGGTGTACTGCCAACGATAGTCGCAGCCGTCTTGCGAGTTGGTAAAGGTACGCGCAAACACATTGCTGCGCTCGCGCTCGGGGATGGGCCCCAAAGGCTGCAAGTCATCGTAGTCGCCCCAGTAGCCGCGCAGGTCTGCACACAAGATGCAATTGGAGATCTGGAAAATCGGCAGGTACAAATAGAGGTTTTGATTGTTACTGTCTTTCAGTATTCCAACCCCACCCATGGCGTGCCGCACCGTACCGCTGGCGGGGAAGTAGGTGGTGTGCGAGCCCATCCATAGCGACGGCTCGCCCTTTTGCGCCATCTCGACAGAGCGGTAGGAGCGCATCAGCGGATTGAAGGAAGCCGTCACTTTGTCCTTGTCGCCTTCGCCGGTACCCCATTCAGCGATGTACTGGCATTGTTGATCGCCGAGGTTGCAGCCTGCACCTGCGATGAACAGCCGGTTGTTGAGGCTACTCTTGCGGGTGAACATGATGCGTAAATGGTCGTTGGTCTTGCCGAATGCGCCAATATCAAACGAGAACTGCGGCCCTGTGCGCACGACGATGTTTGACCCGCTGCCGCAGCCTACCGTGTTGCCATTGGTTTGCACGCAGGGGTAGGCCTGGGCATACAGGCCGGTGCGCCAGGTTGCGCCCCAGCTTGAGCCGTTCCAGCGCGCGATCAGCAGCTCGCCGGTGTTGTTGAGCGCCATCACGAACAGCTCGCTGTTGTCAGTGTTGATGCGCAGTCGCGGATGGCTAACTATGGCATAGCTGCCGTCGCTAAACGGGTTGGTGAGCTTTTGGAAAGTGCCGCTTTCGCCCGCGGCGCGCCAGATATGAACCTTATTGGTATCGACATTCACCCAGCCCGCGTAGATGTTGCCGTTCTTGTCACTGGCCATGTTGCCGCCGTCGTAAAAATCGCCGGTAGCGTCAGTCTCCTTGGTTTGCATGCACTGATACAGGCTGAAGTTCTTGCCGCCGTCGGTAGAGCGGGCGATGCAGCCGCCACCGATGTAGTTGTTGATGGCCCCGTTGATGACGCCGCCGGGCGCGTTGTCCATCTTGGCTTTGGGCACCGCGAGGTTGGCGATGTACACAAAGCGCTGGTCACGCACCGAGTGCGTGATGCCGGGGTCGCCCCAGAGAATGGGCCAGTCGGCAGGCGGTGTGATGCGACCGCCGTACGTCCAGCTACTGCCAAAGTTGGTGGAGTATGACCATCCCATGTGCGACGCGCCTGCAGTCGTGCTGCGTGTGGTGGAGGTGTACGTCACTTGCGGTTGCGTGGTGCCGTCGTTGTAGGCGACCGTGACGACCGCGTTACCGTCGAAGCGGTTGACCGACATCGCGGTTTCCGACTGCGTGCCACCCGCGTTGCCCTGCTTCTCGCCGGTCACAGCCACCGGCTTCAAGGCGCACCCGGCGCAGATCAGCACGGCCGATAATGCGGCCAGGGTCAAAATTCGCAAACGCCCGCATCCATTGGTATGCATGATGCCTCCTTCAATTTGCATGTTGTCCGAAGCCTCCATTCACTTTAGATGCAGCCGTGATAAATGCATCACTCGAAAGGGGGAGGAGGCTTACATCGCTTTGCCAGCTTAACTCGCCACAACCTCTCACTCTTTATACTGCTATTTGTATATGGCTTTTACTGGTAAATAAAGAATAATAGAAAGCTATATAGTATTTATAGTATGCAAACGACTCGCGCTGCCTACAGCTTCAAAGTCGACCTTGCACTGCTCGCGCTGTGCCAGGGCTTTTTGCTGACGAACAATGTCACCTTCATCGCCATCAATGGCCTCGTCGGTCTGGCGCTTGCGCCCACGGCGTGGCTGGCTACGCTGCCGGTGACGGGTTATGTACTGGGCGGCGCACTGTCCACTGGTCTGGTGGCGCGCAGCATGCAGCGCCTGGGGCGCAAGCAAGCGTTTCAATTGGGGCTGGTGATCGGCATCGCCGCTGTAGCGCTGTGCGCGTATGCCGCCATCAACAAAATGTTCTGGCTGCTGGTGCTGGGCACTTTCATCAATGGCTTTTACAACGCCAATGGCGCGCTGTACCGCTTTGCCGCGGTCGATGTGTCGCCGCCGCAGTGGAAGGAGCGCGCCATTTCGCTGGTGCTAGCCGGCGGGTTGATCGGCGCGGTGGTCGGGCCTAACATCGCACAGTACGCGCGCACACTGCTGCCGGTGGAGTTTTCTGGTGCATACCTCGTGCTCATCGCCGTGGGCGTGCTGTCGCTCATCACCGTGTCGCTGGTACGGTTTCCGCCACCGCCGGCCGCGAGTACAGCGGGTAGCAGCAGGCCGCTTTCAAAGATCATGCGACAGCCCAAGTTCATCGTGGCAGTGATGGCTGCAGCGATTGGCTACGGCGTGATGAACCTGCTGATGACCGCCACGCCGATTGCAATGGCGCAATGCAGGCATCCATTCGCTGACGCGGCGCTGGTGCTGGAGTGGCCGTCACTGGCCACCATTTAACGCGGACATAGGC
>CAYSMM010000298.1:0-3134 GCA_964432095.1 uncultured Burkholderiaceae bacterium
CTTAGGCCGGTAGATGGTTGCTGCAATTCCGCTGACGATGATGAGTGCTAGGCCCAGCCACGCCAGCCAGTCAACACGGTCTGAAAAGAACAGCCAACCAAAGAAGCTGGAGAACACAATGCCGCTATATTGCAGGTTGGCGATGACGAGAGTTTTGCCGACGGTGTAGGCCCGCGTCATGGCCATTTGCGCCATACAGGCGAGCAGACCGATGGCCAGCAGCAGGCCCATGCCTTGCCAGGTGTGCTGGGTGTTGTAGCCCATCGCGAGCGCGCCAGCCAGGCCGCCGATCATGCAACCCAGTGAAAAGTAAAACACCACGCGGTACTCGGGCTCACCCATGCGGCCGAGTTGTGCCACCTGCAGGTAGGCAAACGCCGCCAGCAGACCCGAGAGTAAACCCATGAAGCCATAGTGCAATTGATCCTGCGTAATCGTAGGCTTGAGCACCAGGGCAACCCCAGCAAAACTGATGATGATGGCAAGGGTCAGGCGCCAGTCGGCCTTGCGTGCGGTGAGCACGAACGCGGCACTCATCAGGATGAGCGCAATCCACACCGGCGCGGTGGCATTGAGCGTCACGGCTGTCGCCAGCGGCAAGCCGGCGAAAGAGTAGAACCATAAGCTCAGCGATGACACACCCACCACACTGCGCCATGTATGCGCCAGCGGAACAGGGGTGCGCAGGCTAACGCCGTGCACTTGCGTAAGCAGGCCAATGACGACAAGGCTGACCAGCCCGCGATAGCCCACCAGCTCAAAAAAGTTGTATTGCGCCGAGGCGAACTTGACACACACACCCATTAACGAGAACAGCAGCATTGCTGCCAGCATCCACATCGCGGCCATCGGCAGATTTTCGCATCGCTTGCGCATGCGTGCGCTGGCGGCTTGGCATCGATCCAAGCATGGATCCCGTGTCCGGGTACGGGGCGACCAATCCGAGAGAAGTTCTAACGCGACGGCGGTGTGCGCTTGGGCCGGGGTGAGGCACCAGATTTGCCATAGCTACCGCCACCACCGCGGCTGCCACTGCCAGCGGTTCGCGGCTTGTGCTGTACCTTGGTTTTAGGTTTAGGCTCTTCCACCGCCGGACTGATTTTGCGCACCTGCAGCCGCTTGCGTGCAGGGCTGCCGTCTTGTGCAGACTCTTGTAGTTTGGGGGCGGGGGCCGTGGGCCGCACGGCGGGGGTGACGGGTTTGCGGGCCATGCTTTCAAGCGGCAGAGCCTCGCTGAACGGCGTGAGAATCTTGAGGAGCTGGCCGAACACCTTGGGTGTGCCGGCCACTACTTCACGCTGGAATAAATAGTCGGCTTCGCCGCGAAAGTTGCCGACCAGCCCGCCCGCTTCCAGCACCAGTAGTGAACCTGCGGCCACGTCCCAGGGGTTCAAGCCCACTTCATAAAAGCCGTCGTAATAGCCTGCGGCGACGTAAGCAAGGTCGAGCGCAGCGGCGCCCGGGCGGCGCATGCCGGCGGTGCTTTTCATTACCTCGGTGAACATGCGCATGTAGCGGTCAAAGTCGTCACCGGCTCGAAACGGGAAGCCGGTGCCGATGAGACTGTCTTGCATCGTGGTGCGCTTGGATACCCGAACGCGTTTGTTGTTGAGGAACGCACCGGCGCCCTTGCTGGCGTTGAATAGGTCATTGCGTGTGGGGTCGTACACCACGGCATGCTGCGGCACGCCTTTATGCAGCAGGGCAATGCTGACGCAGTAAATCGGCAGGCCGTGGATGAAGTTGGTGGTGCCGTCCAGCGGGTCGATGATCCACTGGTAGTCGCTCTTGCTGTTGCCATGCGCGCGCCCTGACTCCTCGGCCAGAATGCCATGCGTGGGGTAAGCCTCCAGCAGCGTTTGAATGATGATTTGCTCGGCTTCCTGGTCTACCTCGGTGACGAAATCGTTGACGGCCTTGCGCGACACGCGTACGGCGTCGATGTCCAGGCTGGCGCGGTTGATGATGGCGCCGGCGGCGCGGGCGGCCCTGACGGCCACGTTGAGCATCGGATGCATGAGTAGGCGTTTTCAGTAGGTGCGGCACAATCAACCGCTTGAATTGAAAAAGAGCACGGGCATGCAGCGCATGCAATGTCTAGATTTTACTGTGAGCACAGATCCCACTCGTTTCGTACTCATCAACACCTCGCACCCAGGCAATGTGGGCGCGGCGGCGCGTGCGCTCAAGGTGATGGGTTTTACTCAACCCGGCCAGCTTGCGTTGCTAGCGCCGCGCTTTGCCGACGTGATGAAGCATGAAGAGGCCATCGCACTGGCTAGCGGCGCTACAGACGTGCTGGCTCGCACACAAGTCGCGCAGGACTGGGCGACGGCGTTGGGTGATGTGAGCTATACGGTTGCGCTCACAGCACGGGGCCGCGACTTCGGCCCGCCGGCGTATGAGTTGCGCAGCTTGTGCGAGCAGTTGGCGCGTGAGGGCACACGGCGCGTGGCGTTTGTATTTGGCAGCGAGCGTTACGGGTTGCCTAATGAACTGGTGTACCGCTGCAGCGCAATTGCGCACATTCCGGCCAACCCTGAGTACTCATCGCTCAACCTGGCACAAAGCCTGATGCTGGTGGCCTATGAGTGGCGGCAGGCGCTGGGCGCGCAGGGCAGCATAGATACGCCAGAGCCTCCGCCGCAGGAGGCGCCAGCATCGCAGGCGGCAGTGGAGGGCGCCTTGGCGCATGCCGAGCAGGCGCTGCTGGCGCTCGGCTTTCTCAGCGCCGACGCGCCCAAGAAGCTGATGCCACGTTTGCAGCGGCTCGCGCACCGTGCCCAGCTCAGCGAGCAAGAGGTGCATATCCTGCGCGGTATCAGCAAGGCTGTGCTGGACAAGCTAAAGTAGTGAAATGTTTACACGCATGAAAGAAGACATCGCGGTCATCCTGCAGAAAGATCCCGCGGCCCGTAGCACCTGGGAAGTGCTGACCTGCTACCCAGGCTTGCATGCCATCTGGTTTCACCGGGCGGCGCATGCGTGTTGGACGGGCGGCTTCAAGTGGCTGGGACGCTGGGTGTCGCACTTGGGGCGGTTTTTCACCGGCATCGAGATTCACCCCGGAGCGGTCTTAGGCCGGCGCGTGTTCATCGATCACGGCATGGGTGTGGTGATCGGCGAGACGGCCG
>CAYSMM010000299.1:0-3116 GCA_964432095.1 uncultured Burkholderiaceae bacterium
TAGCGCCACACAAATACGATGAGAGCGAGAATGGAAAGCCACAGCAATACCACCTCGATGAGCGCCCAGTCAGGTCTGCGCAGGCGAAAGAATAGCAGGCTCCAAAGCACGTTCAAAAAACCGTTGAGTGACAGTAGCACCAGCAAAGTGTCGCGCTGCTTAGGCGCTGCAATCGCGTGCCAGGCCTTCACGGCCGCCACTGCAGTGCACGCAAAAATGAGCGTCCATGCAGGGCCAAAGGCAATGTCAGGCGGCTGCCATGGGGGCTTGGCAAGGCTGCGGTACCAGGGGCCGATGTCGGTCATCAGCCCGCCGAGCATTGCGACTGCCAATGCGGCTATACATGCAACAGCATAAGCCTGAATATGACTTTTGAACTGCAGATTCATGCACGTACTAACCCGAGTAAGTGAGCTAGATCTTTGAAAAAGATGCGCACATGCGCCATCGGGCGTGCTCGCACCAGCCGCTTGTGCATGTAGGCGTCGAAGGTGAGTTGCTGTACATCGCGATCGCGGCAGATGCTCACGAATCGCTCCCGGCGCTTGTCGCTGACGTACCAGAACGTTTGCATGATGCCGAGAATCCAGAAAACCCGGCCATGCTGGCGCATGAAGTGTTTGCGCGCCCTAGCGAGCTGGCGCACGTCGCCCGTGGCAAGAAAGGCATCTGCCGCATCAGCTGCCAGCCGTCCACCCGTCATAGCGTAATAGATGCCCTCACCGGAGGCCGGGGCCACGACGCCAGCGGCGTCACCTGCCAGTACGACGCACTTACCGTCGTCCCAGCGCGGCAACGGCTTGAGCGGAATCGGCGCGCCCTCTCGACGGATCGTGAGCACATCACTGAGACCTGCTGCACTTCGCAGCGCACCTGTAGCGTTCCGCAGAGAGAAGCCCTTGTCTGCGCTACCGGTGCCAACGCTCGTGGTGCGGCCATGCGGGAACACCCAGCCGTAAAAGTCAGGGGATAGCTGACCGTTGTAGTACACGTCGCAGCGCGTTGCGTCAAATCTCGACTGGTCGGGCCCGAGCTGCCCGTCGGGCGGGCTTTCGACGATTTCGTGATACGCAAATACAAACTTACCCTTGTCGGCACCCCGGACGCATTGCCTGGCCACCGCGCTGCGCGCACCATCGGCACCAATCACGCAGCGCGCGTTGACGGTCACAAGCGATTGGGCATACGTATCGCCTGCATGCTCCCGCCGGCTGGCACGCGTACCCGGCTCGTAGCACACCCGCGCGCCACCGGCGGCTGTGTATTCCACCCGCTCGAATCGGCCGTCTGCGCGTACGGCGCCAGCATGGACCGCGCGGCAACGCAACCACTCGTCGAATTCGTCACGGTCGACCATGCCAACGAAGCCACCCTCGATCGGGATATCTACACGGGCGTTGGTTGGCGACACCATACGCGCGCAGCGGATACGCGCCTTGAGCAGCGAATCGGGAATCTCGAATTCCTCGATCAGCCTGGGCGGAATAGCTCCGCCGCAAGGCTTGATGCGCCCTGCGCGGTCAAGCAGCAGCACCCGCCTGCCTCTGCGCGCAAGATCGTGCGCAGCGGTAGCACCCGACGGACCTCCACCGACGATCACAATGTCGAACTCTGCGTCTGCGCAGGGAGATTGCATGCTGCGTGCTCCCTAGGGGGTAGCGTAGCGGGGTTGTGCATCTGCCATTGACCGGGCAGGGAGCACCGTTGGCGGGGCAATCTTCATAGCAAGTACGGCCGACACGACAAACAGTGCTGCCTCTAGCGCAAACACTGCTGCGTAAGCGGCCCCAGGCGAGGCAGCCAGCGCGCTGGCAACGTCACTGGCCGCAGTACCGATCAGACCGCCAAGACCGAATGCTACCGCTTGCGCGGCTCCCCACAGGCCCATGCGCGTGCCTTCGCGCCCTTGTGTGCCCTCACCAGCCAGCCGCATCATGGACGCGATTGCGGCAATAGCAAACGCGCCGTTGGCCACGCCAAGCGCAAACACATTGGCCTTCAACGGCCATACACCGCCGGCCAGACCGCCAATCGCAAGCCCGGCCAGAGTAACTGCCGACACAATGCATCCGCCAATAGCCCAGCCCCGCAGTGAGCGCAGTGGCTGACCCAGCCAGCCTGCGCCAGCAGCTGCCACCAGCAGCATGCCAAGCAAGACACCGCCGTGCTGCACGCCCGCCAGTTGCGTGCTCTGCCCCGGAGTAAAGCCAAACACACTGCCCGCAAACGGCTCGAGAATCAGGTCCTGCGAGCTATAGGCCAGCATCGACACGAAAACGAATATCGTAAAGCGACGCGCTGCTGGGTCTGCCCAGGCGTCGGACAGTGCAGCGCGAAACGTAGCGGGCGCAACCTGCAATTGTTTGGGCGGTGGTTGAGCAGGAGTGTCTGACGAGCGCACAGGCTCAAGACGGAACAAGGCGATGACGGTCACCACCACTGCGATTGCCGCAACCACCGCCGTGACCGCAATCAGGCGCGACGCAGAGTAAGGGTCTAGCCATTTGCCCGCCAGGCCCGCCGTTATGGCAAAGCCGGCAATCATCATAAGCCACACCAATGTGGCTGCCGGCGCGCGGCGCGTTGCATCCACCTGCTTGGCAAGCAAGGCCAGCAGATTAGTGCCACAGGCTGCAACGCCCACGCCTATCATTAGGAACGCAAGTACCGCCAATGCAATGCCCATGGCCTTGCTGTAGCTGATGAGCACCGTGGCGGCGGCCGCGAGCACTCCACCGGTTGCCAGCACCGTCATGCCCCCTGCGATCCACGGCGTGCAACGTCCGCCAGCATCGGAGCCCCAGCCCATGCGCGGGCGCACAAACTGCACCAGGTAATGCATCGCAACCAGCGCACCAGGCAGCAAAGCGGGCAACAAAAGCTCAACCACCATCACACGGTTGATGGTGGAGGTGGTCAGCACCACTACAGCGCCTATGCATGCCTGAACGAGACCTAGGCGCGCAATCGCCCCCCAGCCAAACGGTTGTGATTTCATCGTGTGGCCTCCACCAGTGTTCTCAGCGCAAAGGCGCTCACCATCATGCCGGCGACAAACAGCGTGACACCAAAGCCGCTGAGCTCCAGCGCCTTAGCAACCGGGTTTTGCAAGAAGC
>CAYSMM010000300.1:0-3116 GCA_964432095.1 uncultured Burkholderiaceae bacterium
GCTCATGGGCCCGCAGTCCAGCCCCAGTGCACGTGCGGCAATCATCAGGTACGCGCCCTGCAGGCTGCTGTTGCGAAACGCAGTGGCTTCAATGACCTCAGGCTTACCCGCAAACCAACTGCGTGCAGTCTGATCGTGCGGAAACAACTGCGGCAATTTGTCGTAAAACTCCATATCCATGCCGATGATGGCGGTCACGGGTGCGGCACGGGTTTTGGCCACATTTCCCGGTGACATGCAGGCGAGCAATTTTTCCTTGGCGGCGGCGGATTTGACAAACACCAAACGCCCTGGGCTGCAGTTGGCCGAGGTCGGCCCCCATTTCATCAAGTCATAGAGTTGCCGCAACAAGTCATCCGGTACGTCTTGGGCTTGCCACGCGTTATGCGTGCGAGCGGAGTTAAAGAGTTGCTCAGCTGCAGCGAGCGAAATGGGCTTCATGAGTGGATTGGGGTTGATACAAAAGATTTGTAATGGTAGCGAAAGTGATTGGCACCATTGTGCTCGGCTGATCGGTTATGGCCGCAGCAGACAATTCGACACAGACCGCAGTGTTGTGTGAGTGTGAGTCGGCGTCGCATCACTAAAAGCAGCTACAAACTTTGATGTGACAGTCCCGTCATCGTGCTTTGGTGGCTGGTACAGTGAGATATCAGGTATCAAACGGCAGACCAACATAGTTCTCGGCAATCACCTTGCGCCCCTGCTCGTGCCCGGTGTAGTAAGCCAGCTCTGCGAGCTGCATCTTCTGCTGAAACGGCTCATGCTCTGGGAACTGGTGCAGCATGGACGTCATGTGCCAGGAGAATCGCTCACCCTTCCACACGCGTCGCAGGCAGGTGCTTGAATAGTCCTTGAGCGCACGCTCGTCACCGTGCGCGTAGTGCGCATGCAGCGCGCGAGCCAGCATGCGCACGTCGGCCACAGCCAGATTCATGCCTTTGGCACCGGTGGGCGGCACGATGTGCGCAGCGTCACCTGCGAGGAATAAACGGCCATGCTGCATAGGCTCACACACAAAGCTGCGCATCGCCGTGATGCCCTTTTGTAGGATTGGCCCGGTGTTGGGCCGCCAGCCATCATGCGAGTCCAGACGGACAAACAACTCGTCCCAAATGCGCGCGTCGGGCCACTGTGCAATGTCGTCATGCGGATCGCACTGCACGTATAGGCGCGTGACGGTGGGCGAGCGCATGGAGAACAAGGCAAAGCCGCGCTCATGATGCGCATAGATCAACTCATGCTGCGCAGGCGGTGCTTGCACCAGAATACCCAGCCATGCGAACGGATACTGCTTGTCGTAGTGCTGCGCAACACTGGCTGGCAATGCCGCACGGCAAATGCCGTGAAAACCATCGCAACCGGCGATGAAATCGCACTCCAGTGTGTGCTCGATGCTCCCCTGCATGTAGTGAACTTGCGGTGCCTCGCTGTCAATGCCGCTCAACTGAAGCACCTCGGCCTCAAACAACAACTGCCCACCATCGGTCAGGCGCTGAGCGATGAGATCCTTCACCACCTCGTGCTGGCCATAAACGGTGATGCATTTGCCGCCGGTCAATTCGTCCAGTGCAATGCGGTGCTTCGTGCCCTCAAACAAAATGTCAAAGCCCGTATGGCGCAAACCCTCGCGCTGCATCCGTGCACCCACGCCAGCATGGTTGAGCACATCTACAGTACCCTGCTCCAGCACGCCGGCGCGAATGCGCGCTTCCACGTGCGCGCGTGAACGGCTTTCGAGCAGCACGGAGCTGATACCCTGTAAATGCAGCAGGTGTGACAGTAGGAGGCCTGCCGGCCCGGCGCCAATGATGGCGACCTGTGTCTTCATCACTTGAACAGCACCCATACCAAGCCGAGCGCGATGCCGGGCACGATCAGCAGCAGTAGCACGCGAACGGCGTCGCTCAGTAAAAATGGCAGCACGCCTTTGTAGGTTTCGCTCATCTGCACATCTTTGGCAAGGCTGTTGACCACGTACACATTCAGCCCCACGGGCGGTGCGATCAAACCAATCTCCACCACGCACAACAAGAGAATGCCGAACCACAATGCTTTGTCTTGCGCGCCCAAGCCCCACAGATCCAGCCCCATCACGGCCGGAAAAATCACCGGAATGGTGAGCATGATCATCGACAGCTCGTCCATCACACAACCCAGCAGAACATAGAACAACAAGATCGCCGCCACAATGAAGAGCGGAGCAACGTCCAGCCCACCCACCCAACTAGCGATTTTGGCGGGCATTTGCGTAAGAGCGAGCGTGGCGTTCATCATGTCTGCGCCCAAAAAAATCATGAATACCATCGCTGTGGTTTCGGCAGCCCCTAAAAAGCTGGTGCCAAGGTTGCGCAAGTTCAGCTCGCCACGAGCAAACCCAGCGACTGCGGTGGCAATCGCGCCAACTGCTGCGCCTTCGGTGGGTGTGAATGCGCCGCCATAAATACCACCAAACACCATCATGAAGATCGCAATGAGCGGCCAGATGCGGATGAGTGCGCTGCGACGCTCGGCCCAGCTTTGAAGCTCACCCGTGGTGGCAAGTGCAGGATTGCGGTGCGTCATCACCGCAATCACGATGATGTAGCCAATCGCTGCGAGAATGCCAGGCACCAGTGCCGCTGCAAACAGCTTAGCAATGTTCTGCTCGGTGAGGATGGCGTAAATCACCAGCGGCACTGACGGTGGAATCAAAATGCCCAGCGTTCCGCCCGCCGCCAGCGTGGCGGTCGAAAGCCGGCCGCTGTAGCCATGTGATTTCATCTCTGGATAAGCGACTTTCGAGATCGTTGCGCAGGTTGCGACAGACGAGCCGCACACTGCGCCGAATGCGCCGCAAGCCAGCACACTGCTCATCGCCAAACCGCCGCGGATGTGGCCGATGAATGCCGCAGCCGCCTTGAACAAATCGCGGCTCAGGCCGCCTTGCGTGGCAAACTGCCCCATCAGCAGGAAGAGCGGGATCACAGAAAGGTCGTACACCGTGAGCCGCGCAACCGCCAAACCCTTGAGCATGTTGAGCCAGGCCGTGTCGCCCGCCATCCACCAAAAACCAATGGCGCCGGGAATGAACATCGCCACAGCAATGGGCACGCGCACCGCCATCAGCAGCAGCA
>CAYSMM010000301.1:0-3110 GCA_964432095.1 uncultured Burkholderiaceae bacterium
CGCCTGCAGGCTGCTGCGGGATACTGCAACGTTGAGATACGGCTTTTGGGCAGCGACCAGACGTTCACCGTACCACTGATATGGCTGAAGAACAGCAGCGCGACGAGTGAATGGAAAATTCCAGAGACAGCAAAGCTCGGTATCTACACAGTTAGTCTGATCCGCACGGCCGAGGCAGGCGCTGCACGCAGTTGGCCGGTGCAACTGCAAACCGGCAGCTTTCAGGTGGCACAGTTTCGTCTGCCGGTGATGCAAGGCGCTGTCAGCAGCAAAGCTAGGCCGCTTGTCGCCGTCAAGGAAGTGCCGCTTTCGCTACAGCTCAACTATCTCAATGGGGGGGCCGCAGCCGGAGAAAACGTCACCCTCAGCGCGCTGCTGCGCCCATCCCGCCCAAGCTTCAATGGCTATGACGAATTCCGCTTCGACCTGCCGAGCTGGGAGCTGGACGAGGAAATGCGCAACAAGCTCGGGCTAATCGAGCAGCGCGACCAACTGGTGGCCGACAAGATTGCCGCAACACTTGATAAACAAGGCAGCGCCAGCGTCACGGTGCCGGTCGGCACGGCGATCAAACAACCGGCCAGCCTACGCACCGAGATGAACTACCGCGACCCGAACGGCGAAATCCAGTCGATTGCAAGCGACATCGCGCTATGGCCGGCCGCTGTGGTGCTGGGCGTGAAAGAGGACGACTGGTTCGGTGAATCAGCCAAACGCAAGGTGCAGTTTGTGGTGCTCGACATCACCGGCAAGGCCTTGGCCGGCACCCGAGTGAGTGTGCAGGGCATAGCGCGTAAATCCTTTAGCGTACGCAAGCGCACCGTCGGCGGCTTCTACGCCTACGACAACCGCGTAGAAACAAACGATCTGGGCACGGTGTGCGAGGGCGCAAGCGATGAGCGCGGGCGTGTGTTCTGCGAACTCGATAGCCGCAAACATCAGGGCAATATGGTGCTCATTGGCCGTGCGGTCGACGCAAACGGCAACACCGCCTATGCCGGCACCTCGGTCTGGCTCGGCCGCAGCGATTACTTTGCCGCCGAAAACGCCGACCGCATGGACGTGCTGCCGCTCAAACCACAGCTTGAGCCCGGCGAGAGCGCTAAGTTGCAAGTGCGTATGCCCTTTTACCGCGCCACGGCCTGGGTATCGGTCGAGCGTGAAGGCGTGATCGATACCTTCACCGTGGATCTGAGTCGCGACAAACCCGAGATCACGGTACCGATCAAGCCTGAGTACACGCCCAATGTGTTTATCAGTGTTCTAGCGGTGCGCCCGCGCATCCGCGAGGCGCCGTGGTGGAGTTTTTTCACCTGGGGCTGGCGCAGCCCGCGCGAATGGTGGGACAGCTTCAAAACCTGGGACAAGCCTACGGCGATGGTGGATCTGGCCAAGCCTGCGTACCGGCTGGGCATCGCCGAGCTGCAAGTAGGCCGCAGCGCGCAGACGCTGAAGGTCAACGTGAAGACCGAACAGCGCACCTATCAAACCCGTGCGCAGGTACGCGGCAGCGTGCAGTTGCTGCAGCCCGATGGCAAGCCGGTTGCAGCAGGCTCGTCGGTTGCCATCGCCGTGGTTGACGAGGCCTTACTCGAACTCAAGCCCAACGATAGCTGGGAGTTACTGCAAGCCATGTGGCGACGGCGTAGCTACGGTGTGGAGACAGCGACGGCGCAGATGCAGGTGATCGGCAAACGGCACTTCGGCCTGAAGGCACAGCCTGTAGGCGGTGGCGGCGGGCGTTCGCCCACGCGTGAGTTGCTCGACACACTGGTGTACTGGAACCCGAATGCAATCGCCGGTGCGAATGGCGAGGTCCCGCTCAACTTCACGCTCAACGACGCGCTCACTAAGTTTCGCGTGGTGGCCATAGCCGATGCGGACGACGGCTGGTTTGGCACCGGCAGCGCGAGCATCGTGGCCACCAAGGACCTGCAAATCATCGCCGGGCTTGCGCCTTTGGTGCGCGACGCCGACCAATTCGCAGCCATGGTGACGCTACGCAACACCACGCAGCGCGCCATGAAAGTGAGCTTTACCGCGCAACGTGAAGACGTAGCCCAATCGCAGCCGTTCAAGCAAACAGTGGATTTAGCCGCTGGAAACTCGCAGGTGCTGAGCTGGCCGGTGAAGGTGAACGAATCCGCCACCGAGTTGCGCTGGAAGCTGGACGCCGTAGACACGGGCAACCCCAGCGCGAACGACTCGCTGCGCAGCGTTCAGCGTGTCGTGCCTGCAGTGCCCGTCACCACCTGGCAAGCCATGTTGATGCAAATCGAGCAACCGCTCAACATGGAGGTGCAGGCGCCAGCCGGGGCGCTTGCAGGGCGCGGCGGCTTGCAGGCCGATTTGCGCGCAAGCCTCGTGGGCTCGCTCGCGCCCGTGCGCCGCTGGTTTGCGCAGTATCCATACTCGTGCCTTGAGCAACGCACCTCGCGCGCCATTGGTATGCGAGATGAAAAACTATGGGCAGCCCTTGGCGAAAGCTTGCCGAATTACCTGGACAGTGACGGCCTTGCGCGCTACTTCCCGGACGACCTACCAGGCTCTGATGTGCTTACGGCATACCTGCTCGCCGCGTCGCATGAGGCCGGCTGGCTGCTGCCGCAAGCATCGCTGGACCGCATGACTCAGGCGCTGGCCAACTTTGCCGAAGGCCGCATCAAGCGCGAATTCTGGGCGCCGCGCAAAGACCTCGACCAGCGCAAGCTGGCGGCCGTGGAAGCACTCGCACGCTATGGCAAGGCTCGGCCGGCGATGCTCGCGAGCATCAACATCACGCCGCAGAACTGGCCCACCTCTGCCGTGATCGACTGGTACAGCGTGCTGCAGCGCATGAGCGACGCGCCCGACCGCGACAAGAGGCTCGCCGAGGCACTGCAAATTCTGCGTGCGCGGCTGGATTTACGCGGTACCAAGCTCGCATTCAGCGACGAACGCGGTGACTACTGGTGGTGGCTGATGACCAATAGCGACGCGAACGCCGCGCGGTTGTTGCTGGCCGCCATGAATTCGCAACCCGGCACCAGCGGCATTGCCGAATGGCTGCAAGACATGCCGCGGCTCGTCAACGGTCTGATCGCGCGGCAAAGTAAGGGCGCGTGGATGAC
>CAYSMM010000302.1:0-3105 GCA_964432095.1 uncultured Burkholderiaceae bacterium
GGGTCTGGCTTTGCTCAAACTCGCTTTTCTCAAGCTCGATTCGGCGCTGCAAATGCGACATCACGCTTTTATTCTTGCCACGCACCATGCGCAGCTCGGCCAGCTGCTCGGAGAACTCGCGCTTTTGTGTGGCAAGTTGCCGCTCAAGTTCGCCGCCGAGTTCGGCGACGCGGTCAGCTACGGCTTGCGCCAGAATCTCGCGCCGCTTGTTGACGATGCCATCGGACAAGGCCAACTCGAGCTGCGCCAGACGGCTTTGCTTGAGCAAGTCGTTGTCCTGCTTGACCTTGCCGATCAGCCCTTTTTGCGCTGACACGGGCAGCACGTGGTCGGGCGGTATGCCCAGAGTCTGTGCGCTTTCGGCGCACTGGCGCGCGATCTGCGCTTCGATCTGCTGTGGCGTGGACAGCGCGTCCCACAAGCCGTCGATCTTGTTGAGCACCACGTAGCGGCGGCCGCTGTGGTCGCCGCCCGTGTTTTCGTGGCTCAAAAAACGCGTCCAGATTTCCAGGTCACTCTTGGTGACGCCGGCATCTGCCGCAAGGATGAACACAATCGCATGCGCCGAAGGAAGTAGCGACAATGTCAACTCAGGCTCGGCTCCGATGGCGTTCAAGCCCGGCGTGTCGAGAATCACCAGCCCCTGCTTGAGCAGCGGATGCGGAAAGTTGATCAGGGCGTGGCGCCATTTGGGCACCTCGACCAGGCCGTCCTCGCCGATCGGCACGCTGGCGTCGGGGTTGTCGGGCGAATACAGGCCCAGCGCCTGCGCGCGCGCTGGCGGCACACGAACTGTCTCGGCCACTTTCAAAAGCGTGTTACTGATCGACTCGCCATCTTCCAGATCGAAGGGCAGAAACTGCCAGGCGCTGGGGTTGGACTTCCAGTCGGCCAGTGAGGTGGTTTCAAGCCGCGTTTCGACCGCCAGCAAACGGATGCCCACGGGCAGGTTCTCGTCCCACATCAGCTCACTCGGGCACATGGTGGTGCGACCGGCAGTCGCTGGCAAAATGCGGCGGCCATAACTAGCAAAGAAGATCGCGTTGATCAGCTCAGACTTGCCGCGTGAAAACTCCGCAACGAAGGCCACTACCACGCGCTCGTCATGCACCTCGCGCTCGAGCTCGCGGAGCTGCTCGACCAGGCCTGCGTCTGCGACTCCGCGCTCCTCAGCCCAATGCGCGAGCTCGCGCAGGCGCTGCCCCACGGCAACGCGCCATTCACTAAAGTCGCCGATGCGGGATGCGAGGGATTTCATGGACTAACAGCAGCTTGTTCATTGGAAAAGGCCAATTTAGCACAGCACCTGCGATATTCATAACCCCGGCACACGCGGGGTGTGGTTTGCGTGCGAACGATTACACAAGTTGACACTGGATCTTGTGCAGCAACGCGGGACAAATACGCTTGATCCGTTCGGTTTAGGCTGATACTTAGGTATGTATAAATGATTCGATTTATTATTTAATACCAGTAAAGGCTGTTTACTCTATGCTGTATTATGTCAATCTAGGCTGCTGTGGCTTGCGGCTGCTCTGGCATTGCGGGCAGTAGAACGTGCTGCGCTGCCCTTGCACAAGCCTCCTGATGGGTGTGCCGCACACCCGGCACGGCTGACCCTCACGGCCATACACCCGCGCATCGAGCTGAAAGTAGCCGCGATTGCCTCCGGCGTCAGTGAAGTCGCGCAGGCTGCTGCCGCCACACACTATGGCTGCGGCCAGCACCTGTTGCACCGCGGCGGCCAGCCGTGCGCACTGCGCTCGTGTCAGGCTTGCCGCGGCCTTGCGCGGCGAAATGCCCGCCATGAACAGTGCCTCGCAGGCGTAAATATTGCCCACACCCACCACGGCCTTGCCGGCCAGCAGCCACTGCTTGGTGTTTACGCGCTTACCACGCGAGGCCGCAAACAGCGCTCGACCGTCAAAGCCGGCTTGCAACGGCTCAGGCCCGAGGCCGGCCAGCAGCTTATGATGCTCGATATCGCCCCCCTCATGCCACACAGCGGCACCAAAGCGGCGCGGGTCGTCCAGCCGCAGTACGCCGGCTTCGGTGTGCAGCTCAAAGTGCACCCAGGGTGTGCGCGGCGTGGTACTCATCGCAGCCAACGGCACCCACTGCAAGCTGCCGGACATGCCCAGGTGCAGGATCAGCGTGCCCTCGGGTGGGCAATGCAGCAATAGATACTTGCCGCGCCGCGCAACTTCGCTAATCCTGAGGCCCGCCAGGCGCCCGGGCTTGCACCCCAGCGCAAAACGCAGCGGCTTTCCCAGCCACGCGTGTGTGATGCGCGTGCCGGTGAGCGCCGGCGCAATGCCACGGCGCGTAACCTCAACTTCCGGCAGTTCGGGCATGGAGAATGTTCAGTTGTGTAACTTGTGACAGAAACTTGTGCATCGCTTGAGGTGTCCAAGTTCCGTGGCAATCCCGTGTTTAACAGGGCTACGGCTCTACAATCATCGCATGCTTAAACCACCCCGCCGTCTCCCTTTTGCCTGCCTGCCCTTGGCGATGGCTACGGCAGCCATCGCCGGCCTGACGATCACCCCGCCTTGGGTCATGGCACAGGCCAAGACGCCGGCGACTGCAAGCACTGCGTCGCAGCTGGCGGTGGAGCAGGCCGAGGTGATCTATCAGGTCATGCTGGCCGAATCGCTGATGCGACAGCAGTCGCCAGCAGATGCCTATGCGCTGTTTGCCGACGCAGCCCGCAAGTCGCAAGACCCACAGATCTTCCGCCGCGCTGCAGAGGCCGCTTGGCGCGCAGGCTTGTCCAATCAATCACTGGCCGCAGCCCGACAGTGGGTTGAGCTTGCACCCAACGACCGTGAGGCCCCGCGTGTAGTGGCGCAGATTTACGCCAGCCTCAACCGCCCCAAAGAGGCTGTGCCGTATTTGGTGAGTGATCTGTCGCGCACGCCGGACGCAGAAAAGCCCGTTGCATTGGCCAGCATGCAGCGCGTACTGGGCACGGCTGCCAATAAACAGGCAGCGCTGGAGGCCACACGCGAAGTATTGACCTCATCACGCCTGCTGGCTACGGGTGCACCTGCAGACCTCGGGCATGTGGCGCATGCCGTGCTGGCGCGTGCCGCGTTCGCCGCC
>CAYSMM010000303.1:0-3098 GCA_964432095.1 uncultured Burkholderiaceae bacterium
CCAGCGCCATGCGAGTGGCGGGCGTGACGCGATACTCCAGCTCGGCCCACACACTGCGCGCGGGTACACCCGGCAACAACTTGCCACTGAGGTTTTGCCCGGCCGCGTCGGTGAAGCTGGCGAACCGCGCGCGAATCACGGTGAGGCTTGCCGCTGTGCGCCATTGCGGCGTGAGGGTATATGCGGCGCTCAACTCCGCGCCGCGCCGCTCGGTTCGCGCCGCATTCACAAACGTGTTGCGCCCGGGTTGCACCGCCGGGCCATTGACGATTTCGTCGCGCACGTCAGTGGTAAACACGGCGGCGCGGATGTCGCCGCGTGAGTAAGCCGCCTTGTAGCCCAGCTCGGTGGTGCGCGTAATCGCAGCGCGCAGTGCAAGGTTGCTGCCACTTTGGCCGTCGGGCCGGTAGGCAATCTCTGCCAGCGTGGGCGTCTCAAAGCCCTGGCCCGTGCTGACGTAGACCGACTGCGCAAGGGCAAACCGCCAGTTCAGCCCTAGCATGCGGTTGGTGTGCGCAAAGCGCGTGTTGCCGCTGTCGTCGGGGTTCTGCGCGTTGATGAACTTGTCGCGAATGGCGAACTTCACATCCGCGCGGCGCGCACCGGCGAGCAGCTGCCATGTGTCACTCAACGCAACGTCGGCCAGCAGCCATGCGTCGCGGTTGCTGGCGGTGTTGTCCTCATCGCGGCGCAAGGCGCGCACCTCCCCCGCGCTGTTGACGAAGCCACGGCGCAACTCGCTTTGCGTGTCGTAGTCCAGCCCCGCAGTGAGGCGTGCCGAACCCAGCGACAACGTGGCCTGCAGTGCGGCGCCATCAAAGCGGCGGTTGAGATCGATCACGCCCCCGCTGGAAGTGGGCGCGGAGCCAGAGAAGGCGAGGAACTGCTCCACCTCGCGCGCGCCGCCATACAGCGCCGCTTTGAGCATCAATGCGCTGGAGGGTGCAACTTCCCAGGCTGCGCCCAACTGCCGATGGCTCACGCTCTTGCGCGTGTTGAATGCAAGCGCGCCGTTGCCCGCCTGCCGCGGATCGGCAGCGACTTGCTCGGCAGTCAAGCCCAGAGGGTCTTGCGTGTTGGGCTGATCGAGGTGGTTATAGATCAGCGTGAGTTTGCCGTTGGCCAGTGTGTCAAAGCGCGCACGCAGGTTAGCAGTGGTACGCACCGCGGCACTGTGCCGGCGCCAGCCTTCGGTTTCAAACGTTGATAAGTTGGCGCTGATCACCCCTCCCGCCGCGTTGCCTTTCAAACTCAAGGCGAGCTTGCTGGTGGCGTGCGATGCCGCGTGTAGCTGCGCACCTAATGTCAGCGGGCCGGGCGAAAAATCGCTCAACAATTGCACCACGCCGCCCGACGCATTGCCGTACATCACGGCCAGCGGACCACGCAGCACCTCCCAGCGCTCGGCGCCGTCGAGGTCGAACACGCCAGTTTGCCCCTGACCGTCGGGCATAGTGAGTGGAATTCCGTCCTGCAGCAGCCGCACGCCACGCACGCCAAAGCTGGCACGCGCGCCAAAGCCACGAACTGAGACCTGCAAATCTTGCGAAAAGTTTTGGCGGTTGTTCGCCACCAATCCGGGCACGCGCGCCAGCGTCTCGGAGGCATTCACGCCCGGCTGCGCCAGCGTGGACGACTGCGCATCCACCACGTCGATAGCCGCGGGCAGGCGTTGCTCATCGCTTCGCACGCGTGAGCCGGTGACGACGATGCGTTCACTATTTGCCTGCGGTTGGGCAGCGCTGGCCAAGCTGGACTGAGCTTGCGCCGTTGCGATGAGCGGCAGTAGTGCGCATGCCGCAAGGCTTGTTTGAATGAAGTGCATGACTCATCTTACAAAGCAGGCTACATCTGGACAATGCCGTACGCTTTGAAGAAGGAGTCAAAATGTTAATACTACAATCCGTATAATGACTTTACTGGTGTTTATTATACCAGTAAATGCACTATACATTATTGAGTATGCGATAACAGCAACTCTGTGAATCAACCGTAACCGCTGTTTCAAGAGTGCGCTGGATGGCCCGGGATGTCAGGCCAGTGTGTGCGGAACTACGCCTGAGCGCTCGTGTAGCCACGCGGAATGGCCGCCAGCAGCTTTTGCGTGTACGGGTGTTGCGGCGCGCGGTACACCCGTTCGGCGTCGCCGCTTTCCACGACCTCGCCATTGCTCATCACCAAAATCTCGTCGGCCATGTACTTGACCACGGCCAGATCGTGGCTGATGAACAGGTAGGTGAGTCCAAACTCCTCCTGCAAATCCAGCAGCAGGTTGAGTACCGTGGCCTGCACGCTGACGTCGAGTGCACTCACGCTTTCGTCGCACACAATGATCTCGGGCCGCATCGTCAGGCAGCGTGCAATGGCAATACGCTGCCGCTGCCCGCCCGAGAACTCGTGCGGATACTTGCCGAACGCATCACGCGCCAGGCCCACACGCTCGATCAACGCCACGGCCATGCGGGCGCGCTCGTCATCGTCCTTGCCGATGCTATGCACGCGCATGGGCTCCATCAGAATCTGGCCGACGGTAAAGCGCGGGTTGAGGCTTGCGTACGGGTTTTGAAAGATGATCTGAATGCGGCGGCGGTATTCCTGCAACTCGCGCTCGCTTAGCGCCATCAGGTCGCGGCCCTCGAACATCGCGCTGCCTGCCGTTGCCGGTGTCAGCCGCGTGAGCATCATGCCGATGGTGGTTTTGCCGCTGCCCGATTCACCCACCACGCCCAGCGTGCGGCCACGGTGCAATTGAAAGTCAGCGCGCTTCACCGCCTCGATCGTCTTGCGTTTGAACAAACCTTCCTTGAGTTTGTACTCCTTGCGCAGGCCCTTCACCTCGATCAGCGGAGCCGGGCCTACGGGTGGGCGCTTGAGTGCACCCGTCTCGAGGACGCGGTTGTTGACGAAATCGTCGATCACCGGTAACCGGCGCGGGCGCGTGTCGGTTTGCGGCCGGCAAGCCAGCAGCGCACGGGTGTAGCTGTCTTTGGGCTCGGTGAATATTTGCCACACATCGCCGCTTTCGCGCACCACACCGTTGCGCATCACGACCACCTGATCGGCAATCTCGCCTACCACGCCGAGGTCGTGGCTGATGA
>CAYSMM010000304.1:0-3089 GCA_964432095.1 uncultured Burkholderiaceae bacterium
CGCCCACGGCGTCGGCGGCAATGCGCGAGTTCAGGGCCACGTCGGCCTGGTCGGCAAAGGCGTAGGCGGTGTAGTTCTTGATGGCGGGGTTGTCAAACGTCAGAGGAAGCCAGGTGCCCGTGCCGTCAGAGTTGAACTTGGCCACATACAGCGTGCCAGCATCGAGGTATTTGTCGCCAATGGCGATGCGGTTGGTGGCGGTGGCGTCGGCGCTGTTCCACGTGGCAGTAGACACATACTTGTATACATACTCATTGCGTGAATCGTCACCCATATAGACGGCGATGGGCTTGCCCTGCACGGGCTTGGGCATCACGGCCGCCTCGTGCGCAAAGCGGCCCATGGCGGTGCGCTTCTTGATCGGCGCAGCTTTGTCGTACGGATCGATCTCGACCACCCAGCCAAAAGTATTGATGGCGTTACGGTAGTCATCGGTACCATCGGTGGAGCTGCCGGTCTTGCTGATATCCCAGCGCTGATAAAGGGAGCCGGTGCGGTCGGCTTCCCAGCCGTGACGGCTATTCACATTGACTTCTACCCCTCCCGAGGTGGCGGGGCCGCGACCATAGCGCGCGAGTGAGGTATTGGTCTTTGCATCACGGTTAGCCGAATCGTTGGCCACACGGAAGAAGTAACCCGCCCAGTTTTCCTCGCAGGTGAGGAATGTGCCCCAGGGGCTATAGCCCGTGCCGCAGTTGTTGAGCGTGCCGCGAGTGGTCGTACCCGTGGTGGAATACAGCGTCTTCATGGCGTCGGTGCCACGCAACGGGCCGCTGATCTCCATGGGCGTTGCGGCCGTGATGCGACGGTTGTATGCCGAGTTCTGCACATACTCCCATTGCCCTGCGTTGAGGCGCACCTCGATGATGGAAACGCCATGCACGGACACCTCTTTGTCGATCTCAGCCTTGGGGCGTACACCGCCCACGTTGGTGGGGCCGGCTGGATGCAGGAAGATCTGCTCAACCGCCTCGTGATTCATGGCCAGCAGGCCGCGCGTAGAGCTCGAGGTGTCACGTGCAGTGCCCGCTGCGTTGAGGCCGAAGTACTCGATTCCGTCGTGGTTG
The DNA here is from genome assembly GCA_964432095.1 of uncultured Burkholderiaceae bacterium. Lineage (GTDB taxonomy): Bacteria > Pseudomonadota > Gammaproteobacteria > Burkholderiales > Burkholderiaceae_C > CAYSMM01. The sequence goes on from CAYSMM010000304.1 coordinate 1,068, forward strand.
TCACCCGAACGATTGTCCATGTCGGCGTCGGTGCCATTGTTGGCATAAGGCGCTGTGGTGGCATTGATCGGATCGCCCAAGCGATAAATCACTTTATGCGTGTAGCCGGCGGGAAGGGTCACCCCGTCGTTCAGGTTCTTGGCGACGGCCGTAAAGCCCAGCGCAGTGGACGCCGGTGCTGGTGCCGGTGTGGGTGCGGGGGCAGGGGACGGTGCTGGGGGGTCATCCCCTCCGCCACAGCCAGCTAAGCTGGCGGCGCCTAACAAGGCAGCGCCGCCTGTGCCTGCCAGCAGTGCGCGACGGCCCAGGCGGGCTTTCAGAATACTGTCAAAGTGAGTATTGCCACTGGTGTTGTTGATGTGGTCATCGGCGTCCACAAACTCCACGGCTTCGCCCACGCGGGGCTTCACAATCGCGTTCATCGTGCGTCCTCTCCAGGTGTAATGTCAGCGCCGGGCAAAATGGCTTAGCGCTGGTATAGAACGCATCTATCTTTGTGAACTGATATGTCTGAGCGATGAAGCTTTCTTGACGAAGATTTGACGGGGGATTGCGTCAATCCTTATACACTAAGCAGTAAATAACGTTCAATTCAATGATATCTACCAGTAAGTGGCATATACATAATGCACTATGGGTAGATATTAGCTAGATATTCCACATGCTGTGAATCAGCTTACTCGTTAGCGAGGAAACAGAACATAAACCTTCAGCGGCTGCTTGGTGCGGCCGGCCTGCTCTCCCGCCGCTAAGCCCGTGCCCCAAAACAAATCGGCGCGTACTGCACCACTGATGGCACCGCCCACGTCTTGCGCAAACGTGAGACGGCGCAAGGGTTTGTCAGTCAGCGGCTCGGTGCTGTCGATGAACAGCGGCAGCCCTAGCTCGATGGCCTTGCTGTCCACCGCGATGCTACGCATGGCGGTGAGTGGCACATTGAGTGCACCGCGCGGCCCCTCGCTGACGTTGACGATGCGCTCCTCCTTGAAGAACACATAGCGCGGGTTGGCGGCCAGCATCTCGCCCACACGTTGCGGGTGGCGTCGTGCCCAGCTCTTGATGCCCTGCATCGACGCATCGTCGGCTTTGAGCTCGCCACGCTGAATCAACCACTGACCCACGCTTTTGTAGGGGTGGCCGTTATGGTCTACAAACGCCGCGCGCACCTGAGAGCCGTCGGCCAGCTCGATGCGGCCCGAGCCCTGTACGTGCAAGAACAGCGCCTCCACCGCATCGTCCACATACAACAGCTCCTTGCCGCGCAGGCTGGCGCGGCCTGCGCCATGTTCAAGTTCGCTGCGCGACCAATACGGCAGCACCTGCCCGTTGGCGCCACGACGGCTGCGCTGAAAATCGCCCACGGCCTGCGGCAGCAAGTCGTCGGGCCGGGCGTACAAAGGCACATCGAAAGTTTTGCTGCGTGTGCGGCTGCCCTTGACCAACGGTTCGTAATAGCCGGTGAGCAAGCCGCTGTCTTTGCCGTCGGCAAACTGCACCTGGTGCGGCTGAAACCACTGCTCAAAAAACGCCCGCTGTGCTGCGGCGTTGTTGCTTGCAACCTGGGCGCTGGCGGCGCATGCGCGCTCCATGCGCGGGCGCGCACGCACTGCCGCTGCGCTGCAACTGCGCAACCACGCGGCCCACGCATCGGCCAGGTCGTCGCTGGCCCAGCCGGGCAGTTGCGCGAACTCCACCGGCACAAAACGCGCCTGCGCGGTTTGAATCACAACGGCCGTTGCCGCGCTGGCTGGTGCAGCCGGTGCAGCCGGCGCCTGTACCGCGCCCGGCGCAGGCGTGCCCGGAGCGTCAGGCGACGTGGGTGTAGGTGTGGGCAATGCGCACGACGCAAGCGCTGCGACGAGCAGCGCACCTACAATCACACTGAGTGGCGCACGGGTGGCGCGGCGATGGAAACCAATCATGTGGCTATTGTTGCTTGAAGCCTTGGGCGCGTTGTTGATCCTGGTGTTCATTGTGTGGTGGACGATGTTCAGCGGCCGCCGCAACGATGAGCCGGGTGAC
>CAYSMM010000305.1:0-3078 GCA_964432095.1 uncultured Burkholderiaceae bacterium
TTTTCACGCTGAGGCGGTCGTCGCGGAGATCGTGGCGCATCGGGCAGCACAAACTCCCCGCCTCCCACAGGCGGCACAACCCCTGCACCGGCCCCTGGCCCTGCACCGGCTCCTGGCCCAGCACCTGCTCCCACACCCGCAGGCCCGCCCCCGCAAACTTCTCTGCCGCCTCTGCCCGCAGGCAGCGCCGAGTTGCCGTTGCGTCGACTGACCAAGGTGCAGTACGTCAACACCTTGCAGGACTTGGTGCGCCAGGTCATCCCGTCGCAGGCTGGCAGCATCGTCGGCGCGATCAACGGCTATGCCGTCAACTACCCGGGCGACTCTCTGGTGACAATCAGCAGCGAGCGTCACGGCGGCTTCTTCCGCATGGACCAGGCTGTGCAGCAGGGACACATCGACTCAGCCTACGAAGTCGGTGTCAAGCTCGCTGCCGAGTTGACCACTTCGTCGCGCATGGGCGCGCTCATGGGCACCTGCGCCACCGACACCAATACCTCCAACGATGCTACGTGCCTGAGCGATTTCGTGCGCAGGTTCGGCCGCATCGCTTTCCGCAAGCCGCTGACGGATTCCGAGTTCTCGCTGTTTCGCAACATCGCGGGTACCACACCGGTTGCGCCCGCAGCCGTGGCCGATGTGATTTCGGCCATGCTGTCTGCGCCGCAGATGTTGTATCAAGTCGAGCATGGTCAGGCCACGATGAATGGCAACCGCGCCGATCTGACCGCACACGAGCTGGCTGCACGACTGTCGTATCACTTCTGGCAGACCATCCCCGACGCAGAGCTGGCGCAGCTTGCCGACAACGGTCAGTTGCTCACACCCAGTGTGTACAGTCAGCAGGTGGCCAGGCTCGCGGCGGATGCGCGAACCGACGCAACGATCAAAGAATTCTTTTCACAGTGGTTCCGCCTGCAGGAGATGGAACCGCTGGACGGCCGCGTGGGCGATCCGGTGTATGACGCGTTCCGTGGCAGCTTCACGCCCACCGCCGCGTCGCGGCAAAACGCAATGGATGAAGTCACTGACATGGTGACTTATCTGCACAAAACCGGCGGCAAACTGCAGGACGTATTGACCGACAAGCGTTCGTTCGCTAAGACCCAGGACATGGCCACCCTCTACGGTATGCCCGTGTGGAACGGTAGCACAGCACCGCAGGCGTTCACTGATCCTGCCCGCTCGGGGCTGCTATCGCGCATCGCGTTTGTGGCCACGGGCTCTGCGAACACACGGCCCATCATCAAGGGCTATCGCATCCGCAGCGCGTTGCTTTGCCAAAGCCTTCCGCCACCGCCGCCCGAGGCTGCTGCGGTCACCATCGAGCTCTCCACCACCAAAACCACAAGGCAGGTTGTAGAAGAGTTGACGCAAAAGCCTGGCACCGCTTGCGTAGCCTGCCACGGCATGATGAACCCGATGGGCTTTGCCACTGAGAACTTTGATTCACTCGGCCGCACGCGCAGTGCGCAAAAGCTTTACGACACAGCCGGCAAGCTGGTCAATACGCTGCCGGTAGACACCAGCGCGGTGCCTAGAGTCACGGGGCCGGACACGCGCAGCGCGGCCGATTCGCACCAATTGACGCAATACATATTGCAAAGCGGCGAGTTTGAGCGCTGTTTTGCGCAGCACTACTTTCGCTTCACCTTCGGCCGTGGTGAGCGTGAAGGTGACCGAGCGGCCATCACCGATCTGATGAACGCTGCGCGCGCCGGCGGCACATTGCGCGACATGCTGGCGCGCATTGCGCTGCGCACGGAATTCCAATCGAGGGCCTACTAATGACAACCCATAACAATCCTCCCACGAAGTCCAAGGACCGCCGCCGCTTTCTGCTGGGCGCAGGCGGCGCTGCATTGGCGCTACCCTTGCTGCCCTCACTGTTCACGCCGGACGAAGTCAAGGCGCAGACCCGACAGCTCAAGTGCTTTGCTGCGTTCTGGACACCCTATGGCGGCGTGGGTAATCGCGATATGTACCCGGCTGCGTCCACACTCACGCAGAACATGACGTATGCGGGTTACCAGATCCGCCGCGGCAACCTTGCGCTGACCAATGTGGGCGGTGAGGTGCAGATGTCCAACATCTGCCGCGCGCCAGCGAGCGACCTGACGGCTGCACTTGCGGCCAAGGCAAACATCATTCACGGCGTGGACATTCCGTTCTGGATTGACCACAACAACGGTGGGTCCATGGGCAACTGGGGCGACACCAACATCGGCGACCGCTTTCCGCCCACCAACTTCATCACACGCACGCAGACCATCGACCAAATCATTGGCTGGTCGCCCAACTTCTATAGTGACACCACCTTGATGCGCGAGCGCGTGATGGTCGTCAACGAGATCTCCTATGCACATGCAGACCCGCGTGCGCGAACCGGCCCCATCAGCCGCGTGAGCAGTACCGCCCGCGGCAGTCGTGAGCTGTTCGACAAACTGTTCGGCACCAACACCGCGCCAGCCAAGCCGTTGGTCGTGGATCAGGTGCTGGAGAGCTACAAGCAATTGCGCGACGGCAACTCACGCCTCTCAGCCGACGACAAACGCCGCCTGGACGAGCACATGCAACGCATTGCCGAGCTGCAACGCAAGCTGCGTGCTGCAGCTCCCCCCGCACCCCCAGCACGACCTGCCAAAAGCAGCAGCCAGCTGGACACGCAGAGTAACTTCAACACCGCGTCGGCCCCGCAGGTGGAGTTTTATCAACTCTACAACGAGGTGATCGCCGCGGCCTTCAGCACCGGGGCGTCGCGAGTTGCCTCCATCGGCACTTATGGCTGGGAGTTCGGCACGTTCAAACATGGCATCTTTGCCGATTTTGGTGGTGACTGGCACAACGACATTTCGCACCAGTATCGTTATGCCGGTGCAGCCTACGATCAACTGGCGGCCGGCAACCGGCGCTTTTTTGCCAGGGTGCAGCTTGATCTAGCGAAGCGGCTGGACGCCATCAACACCGGCGACGGCAAGACACTGCTCGACCACTCGCTGGTGGTATGGCACCAGGAGTGCGGTAACCGAACGCATCTGGGTATCAACATGCCCATTGTGGCGTTCGGCTCGGCTGGCG
>CAYSMM010000306.1:0-3070 GCA_964432095.1 uncultured Burkholderiaceae bacterium
AAACACGGCGGCCATCAGCCCCCATTGCACGGTGCTCACGCGCGCCAGAAAGTTTTGCGTGTCTTGCTTGAACAGGCTGAGCAGCGGCAAGAATAAATAGGCGTAGATAGGGATGAACATGATGAACCATGCGTACCACCCCAGGCCGATGAAGAGGTATTGAACCGGCAGGATGAGATAAAACGCAAGGGCCACGGTGTAGTGGTCGGAAATGCGCGTAGGCGTGAGGCTCAAAAACTCGCGCAGCGCATAGAAGCTGAGCATAGCCATGAGCACCAGTGTCATGACGGTGCCGCCGTATTTGCCGACGGCAAAAATTGCAACGATGAGCCACCAGCTTTTGATGCGTCGCCAAAGTTCGTCGATCAAATCCAGGCTGGGCTCGGTTTGCACGCGGCTGCTCATGATGCGCGTGACGATGGTCATGCCCACCAGCAATATGGCGACACCGAGCGCTACCTCCCAGCTGAAGAAGGTGACTTGCGGCCTCATAGATTGGTGCCCGCCTCGATGAGCGCGTCGCGCGCGCGCTGTAAAAATTCCTCGTCGCCCTCGCCTTGCTGAAACTGCATACCCTCAGCAAAGTAGGCTTTGCCGGCCACGGGCACGGGTACTACCACGCCTTTGGGCAGGCTGCGCGACAGGTTGGACAGGAATACGGGCACACAGTCCACCTTGGGGCGTTCGCTGGCCACGGCGTACAGGCCGCGCTTGAACTCGCCAATCTGCGAGCCGTCGCCTCGAGTGCCCTCGGGGAACAGGATCAACGAATCTCCGGCGTCCAGCGCGGCAATCATTTTGGGCACGGCGAGCTTGCGCTTTTCGGGGTCGTCACGATCGACTAGCAGCGCATGGATGACGTGGTGCGCAATGAATTTGCGGATCGGCCCCTTCTCCCAATAGTCTGCGCCGGCCACGGGCCGGGTGCGGCGCCGGTTGGCCGAGGGTAAGGCCGTCCAGATGACCATGAAGTCGAGGTGGCTGGAGTGGTTGGCGTAGTAAATGCGTGGTTTGTCGGGCCGCGTGGGCACGTGGCCACGCGCAATGACGCCTGTAAACAACACCGTGAGTGCGCGCAAAAACCAACCCATCAGCGAAGCGGCCAGCCGGATCAATAGTCTTTTGAGTGCTAACACGAGAACTTCCGTTTGCGGCGCGATTGTGCACTATTCGCGGTACAAACCTCTCCGTCGCAACACTGGTGCGCACAAATCGGGTTTGCCCCGTTAAAGTAACCCATGGTGCATTGCACAATGCTGAAAAACCCGGGTGGAGTTTGATCCTCCCACAAACTGGAGCCCACATGCTCTACCAACTATACGAATCGCAACGCGCGCTGATGAGCCCCTTTGCAGAGTTTGCCGAGGCGGCGTCCAAGCTTTACCGCAACCCGGTGTCATTGTTGTCGCAAATGCCCTATGCGGACCGCATGGCCGCGTCTTACGACCTCACGCACCGGCTGCTCAAAGCCTATGAGAAACCTGAGTTCGGCATCACCGCGCTGTCCGTCAACGGCAAAGACGTGGCCGTGCAGGAGCAAGTGGCACACGAAATGCCGTTTTGCCGGCTGCTGCGCTTCAAGCGCTTTACCGACGATGCCACGCTGCTCAAAAAACTGCGCGCCCAACCCAGCGTGCTGGTGGTGGCGCCGCTGTCAGGCCATCACGCCACGCTGTTGCGCGACACCGTGCGCACACTGCTGGCCGACTGCAAGGTGTATATCACCGACTGGACGGACGCGCGCATGGTGCCCGTTGCAGCCGGCGCGTTCCACCTCGACGATTACGTGCATTACGTGCAGGACTTCGTGCGCCACGTGCAGGCCAACGCCGAGGGTGAAGTGCACATCATGTCGGTGTGTCAGCCCACGGTGCCGGTGCTCGCGGCGATGTCGCTCATGGCCACCGCCAAAGAAAAGCTGCCGCGCACCATGACCATGATGGGCGGTCCCATCGATGCGCGCAAATCACCCACGGCTGTGAACAACCTGGCCATGAACAAAAGCCTGCAATGGTTTGAGCACAACGTCATTTACCGCGTACCGGCCAACTACCCTGGCGCGGGCCGCCGCGTGTACCCCGGCTTTTTGCAGCACTCGGGCTTTGTTGCCATGAACCCCGACAGGCACTTCAAAAGCCACTATGAGTACTTTCTCGACCTGGTGCAGGGCGACGAGGAGGAGGCCGAAGGCCACCGCAAGTTTTACGACGAGTACAACGCCGTGCTCGACATGCCGGCCGAGTACTACCTCGACACTATCAAAACCGTGTTTCAGGATTTCGCACTCGTGCACGGCACCTGGCAGGTACGCGGGCAACTCGTGCGGCCACAAGACATCAAGTCCACGGCGCTGCTCACCATCGAGGGCGAGCTCGACGACATCTCAGGCGCCGGCCAGACGCAGGCCGCACACGGGCTGTGCAGCGGCATCCCGGCTGCGCGCAAGCAGCATTACACCGCGCCGCAATGCGGGCATTACGGCATCTTCAGCGGCCGCCGCTGGCGCGAGATGATCTACCCTCAAGTCAAAGCATTCATCACCAAACACGGCACATAATGGCTTTAAAATGTTGATACTCTTTGCAGTAAATGCCTACCTCTGCTCTATGGTAGGGCAGTAATGGCATGATAGTAACTGCAGTATCAAGCTCGATGACGTCACGCCCGGCGCTGCCGCCGTTGGCTCTACGAGTGCTGGCAGGCCTGTGGGTGGCGCCGCTCACACTGGCGGGCCTGCTTCTGGCTGCTGTGCTGTTTGCCGCAGCCGGCGGGCGCGGCCGCTGGTTTGTTCGCTGGCCGGCTATCGCACTGGCCAACGATGCTGCACTGCGCTTGCTTGGCGCAAGCGGCATTCGCTTTTCGGCCATGAGCATTGGCCAGATCATCGTGGCACAAGACCCGCGCAGCCTTGCGCGGGCGTGGGTGCATGAGTGCGTGCATGTACGGCAAGCCATGCGATGGGGCCCGCTGTTCCCGTTGCTTTACCTGGGCAGCTCCGCACTGTGCTGGCTGCGCGGCCAGCAGCCGTATTGGGATAACCGCTTCGAGCGCGAGGCGCGAGCTGCAGAGC
>CAYSMM010000307.1:0-3068 GCA_964432095.1 uncultured Burkholderiaceae bacterium
TATCTCTTAGCTTGATACACTTTAGGGTATCTGTCAGGCGCTGTAATTCCAGCTCTTGCGCCATCACCTCAGCCTCGGCCTGAGCGAGCAAACGATTGCTGCTGTCGTACTTTTTGAACACCTCATAAAACAAGCTGCTGGATGCCTGCAGTTGCCGGGTGCTGCGCGCTGCACCGGGGTAGCCCTGTATGACCAGACCGGCCACGCGTGCAATCTCGCGAAAGCGTCGTTGCGCCAGCTCGCCGGAGTTGAGGCTGGCAAGCACGTCGTCAATCAAGTCTTCCTGCGTGAATACCGAACCCGACCGCACCGCACTCATATCCACAGGCTCTACGCTGAGCAGCTCGAATCCGTAGTCGTTGACGCTGATGCTGAAAGTGTTGGGCTTGTCCTTGGCGAGGCGGTAAGCGAGCAGTGAACCCAGACCCAGATGCACGTAGCGCCCGGCAAACGGGTAGCAATATAAATGATGCCCTTCGCGCGACTGCCATTGCTCGATCAGCAAGATGTGTTTGGTTGGCAGTGCGCTCAGGCGACGCTGCGTGTCTAACAGCTCACGTGCCGCCAGCATCTCGGGCTCGAAAAAGTCGCCCTGGTCGGCCGCTTTGAGCATGTCCAGCACGGCATCGGCCATCTCGGTAGACAGTGGCATCTTGCCGCCTGCCCAACGCGGCACGGCGCCCTTGTTACGCTCGGCCTTCTTCACAAACGCCGTCATCTCCTGTGAGCGTACGTATTCGAGCAGCTTACCGCCGAAGACAAAGCAGTCGCCTCTACGTAGCCGTGCGATGAAGCTTTCCTCGATATTGCCGAGCTTGCTGCCGCTCAGGTACTTCACGCTCATGGACGCGTCGCTCACGATGGTGCCGATGTTGAGACGGTGGCGTTTGGCAATCGCAGCTTCGCTCACGCGCCACACGCCGGCTGCATCGGGCCGCGCGCGGTGGTACTCTGGGTAGGCAGCGAGCGAATCGCCTCCGCGCTCGATAAACGCCAGTGCCCATTGCCATTCATCGCGCGTGAGAGTGCGGTAGCTGAAGGCCCGCTTGACTTCGTCGTACATCGCCTCTGCCTTAAAGCCGCCGCCCAGAGCAATAGTCACCAGATGCTGTACCAGAACATCCAGCGGTTTATGCGGCGCCTCGCGGCTTTCGATGCGACCAGCCATCGCGGCCCGGCGTGCGGCGGCACCTTCCACCACCTCCATCGCATGCGTAGGCACCAGCGTGATGCGCGACGGCCGGCCGGGCGCGTGGCCGCTGCGGCCCGCGCGCTGCAACAGTCGCGCCACGCCTTTGGCACTACCGACTTGCAACACCCGCTCAACCGGCAGAAAGTCCACGCCCAGGTCGAGCGACGAGGTTGCGACCACGGCCTTGAGCCGTCCTTCTTTCAAGCCCTGCTCCACCCAATCGCGCACCTCTTTGTCCAGCGATCCGTGATGCAGTGCGATCTGCCCGGCCCACTCGGGCCGGGCCTGCAGCAATTGCTGGTACCAGATCTCGGCTTGAGAACGCGTGTTGGTAAACACCAGCGTGGTGCCGGCCTCGTCGATCTCGCGCGCCACGGGCTCCAGCATCTGCATACCCAAATGCCCGCCCCAGGTAAAGCGCCCGACCTCGGGCGGCAGGAGTGTGTCGACTCGCAAGTCTTTGATCAGCTTGCCTTGCACGATGCGGTACGGATGAGCGCCTCCCGAATCAGCATTGACTGCATGCAGTAACGCACTGGCTGCGGCTGATAAATCACCGAGTGTGGCTGACAGGCCCCACACGACTAATGCACCGTTCCACTGCCGCAGCCGTGCGAGCGCAAGCTGCACCTGCACGCCACGCTTATTAGCCAGCAGCTCGTGCCACTCGTCCACGATCACCATGTCCAACCCTGAGAGCACCTCGCGGGCGTTGGCACGGCTGAGCAGCAGCGACAAACTTTCGGGGGTGGTCACCAGCGCGCTGGGCATGCGGCGGTCCTGCCGGGCACGCTCGGCACTCGCGGTGTCACCGCTACGCAGGCCCAGCGTCCACGGCAGTTGAAGCTGCGCGACCGGCTCGCTGATGGCACGGTGCGTGTCTGCCGCCAGCGCACGCATGGGGGTGATCCACAGTACGCGCAAAGGCACAGCGACTTTACCCGGCTGCGGATGCGAGAGCAGCCAGCGGTTGAGCGCAGCAAGCCACACCGCATAGGTTTTGCCTGAGCCTGTGGTGGCATGCAGCAAGCCGCTTTGGCCCTGCGCTGCGGCCTGCCACACCTCACGCTGAAACTCAAACGGCTGCCAGCCGCGTTGTGCGAACCAGCGCTCGATCTGCGGATGAACGCTGTGAGCCGTCATGCGTATAAATCAGCGGTGATGATCCAGCCCTCGAGCGCGTCGGCATGCCTTGGGATGCCGTAGCGCGGCGCGCCCTGCTGCGCCGACCACGCAGCCTGCATGAGGCACAGCACGGCGTCGAGCATGTCGCCGCTCGCATCGTCAGCCAGGCTGTGCGCTTGCGTGGGCGACAACTTCAGACGCAGGCCAAGCCGCGTACGCCCGGCCTCCAGCGCAGTGAGAATGTCTTTGCGTGTAATCAGCCGCTCGGGCGTGTGCCTGGCCGAATCGTCACTCTTGTAGCTGGCGCGGCCCACGCACTCACGCGCCAGCAGACCCGGATAGCCCTCGAGCGCAATACGGCTGCCCCCTGAGGCATGAAGCAGCGGAATGTGTGCTCGAGCGTTGAGCAGGCAAGGCACGCCGGCATGCAGCATGTAGGCCACGGGCGGGTTCACCCACTTCATGCTGGGTGATGCACCTGCTGGCCCGTCTGTGGTGCGATGCGCAAACTTGCTGCCGCTCGGTCGCGAATCGCAAAACGCCTTGAACTGCGCGCGTACCTCACAGCGCGGCAAGGCGCAGTAGTGCTGCATCAACGGCTGCCACTGCATGGGCCAGCCGAGCGACTGCACCAGCTCGCGCGGTAGCCCGAAAGGAAAATCAAACGCACCAATCCATGCTGGAGCGGCCTGCAAGAACTGCTCGAACTCGGGCAGGCTCTTGAAAGAGTGCAGAGCAATCAGTCGGACGA
>CAYSMM010000308.1:0-3062 GCA_964432095.1 uncultured Burkholderiaceae bacterium
CATGAACTTCTCCTCGGGTACGGGCACCGAATACTTGCCGTGAATCTGCGCTTTGAGCGGCGTGGCCAGAAACTTATCGGTAAAGGCTTGCTGATGCGCCATGAGCTGGCGTGTGACTTCGTCGTAGGCGGTTGTGGTCATGGGCTTGGCCTTGCGTGCGCGGTCGAGCAGCGCCTCGGCAAAGTGAGCGGGCACCAGAAAGCTGGCCTGCTCGCCGTCCATTCGTTTGGCGACGTTCACCCCCACCACGGCGCCTTGCTCGTCCAGCGCCGGGCCACCGCTCATGCCGGGATTGAGTGCGCCGGTGAAGAACAAGCGGGGGTAAAAGCTGCGCTCCACCAGGCCGTTGTAGTTGCCCTCGATGACGGCAAAACCAATGTCCAGCGGATTACCGAGTGAGTAAATCCGCTCGCCTTGCACCAGCGGCTTGCCTGTGGGGCGGAACTCCAGAGCCGCAGTGGCTGCTGACTCAGCCGCCTTGACGCGTGCCACGGCCAGGTCGTTGAGCACATCGATGGCCAGCAACTCCAGCTCGCCTTCCTTACCTTCGGTCGTCACGTAAACCGCGCGAAAGCGCTCGGGGCGCAGCGCCACGTCGCTGACGACGTGGTAGTTGGTCATCAGCAAACCGTCGCGGCTGACGAAGAAGCCCGAGCCGGTGGACGATTGATTGGTTTGTCCCCTGGGAAGAATCCGCACCTTTACCAGCTTGCTGCGCGACGCCTCATACATGCGCTGCGCATTGCGCGACAGCGGCGCAGCCTTCTCGGCATCGCTGCCGTTGCTGGATGCGGCAGCTTGCGTTGCGTTTGGGCGCGGTTGAGCGATTACGGCAGTCACTGCGCCCAGGGCAGACAGTGCGAGAAGAGCGAGCAGCTTGAGCAGAACGCAAAAGCGATGGATTGAAAGGCGTTGCATACAAATCATTCTACGCATTGCGTCGTGCAGTGCTGGTGCGATGCGATAATTCGTATCGCGCGCACGGCTGGATTGTTCTGCCAGCGCTGCATGATTGTCATTGTGAGCCGGCTCGCCGGCTCAGCCATGTTTCCCGGAGGTTCACACCATGGCTCTAAAAAAACTCCTGCGCATACGTCACTTTGCCGTTCTCGCAGGTCTACTCACGACGCTTTGCATTCAACCGCTGGCCGCGCAATCCAACGCGTCGGCGGGTCCTGCTCAGTCCTCACAACCGCTGGATGTGGCGTTCGTATACGTCACGCCGGTGCTGCCTGTGGGCTGGACCGCGCAGCACGACGCCGGCCGCAAACAGATGGAGGCGGCACTTGCGGGCAAGGTCAAAACCCGCTTCGTGGATAACGTGCCCGAGGGTGCAGACGCTGAGCGTGTGCTGCGTGACTTGGCACAAAGCGGCGCTAAGCTGATCTTCGCCACATCGTTTGGCTATGGCGCGGCGGTGCACAAAGTGGCAAAAGAGTTTCCGGGCGTGAAGTTCGAGCACATCACCGGCTACAAGAGCGCGCCCAATGTAGGCTTTGCCAACGCGCGCTATTACGAGGGCCGCTATCTCGCGGGCATGCTGGCTGGCGGTATGAGCAAAAGCAATGTGATCGGCTACGTTGCGGGCTTTCCCATTCCCGAAGTGCTGCAAGGCATCAACGCCTTTGCGCGCGGCGCACGTGAGCTCAACCCCAAAGCCACGGTGCATGTACTGTGGACACACTCGTGGTTTGATCCGCCCAAGGAGGCCGAGGCGGCAGGCGCACTCATCAATAGCAAAGGTGCGGATGTGCTGACCTATCACCTCGGCAGCCCGGCCGTGGCGCGTGCGGCAGAGGGTGCAGGCAAGTGGCTGATCGCCTATCACTCGGACATGCGCGGCATCGCACCCAAGTCGCAGCTTGCATCGGTAACACATCACTGGGGAGAGTACTATACGTCTTCTGCTTTATCAGCAACCAGAAACAGCTGGAAACACAGCGGAGTATGGGGTGGATTGAAAGAGGGCATGGTGAAACTGGAGTTCGTCAGCGATGCTGTGCCCGAAGCCTTGCGCCAGCGCGTGCAGGCCAGGCGCGATGCGATTGCTGCCGGCAAGTGGCACCCATTCGCAGCACCGGTGATTGACGCGCAAGGCAAGGTGGTGCTGGCCAGTGGCACCTTGAGCGATGCGGAGCTCGGCCGCATGAACTTTCTGGCTGAAGGCGTAGTCGGAACTCTGGACACGGCTAAATAAATCTCCCGCCACGTTTGCGGAGTTTGCTAGCGTGTCACACACAAGTGTGCGGCTTGATGCAAACTCCATTTATGCAAGCCATCATTTTTCACGCCACCAAGGCCTTTGCGCGCGATGTGCGCTCAGGCGATTTGCGCATTCTGATGCTGGCGGTCGCGCTGGCGGTGGCAGCGCTGTGTGCCGTGGGTTTTTTCGCGTCGCGGCTGGAGACGGCACTCAAACGTGATGCCGCACAACTGCTGGGCGGCGATGCCGTCATTGCCAGCGATCAACCGCTCGATGGTGAGTTCGAAGCGCAAGCCAAGTCCCGCGGTTTGCAGATTGCCACCACGGCCAGTTTTCCGAGCATGGCTATCAACGCCGCGCCAGGCGCAGAGGAAACACGCCTGGTGTCGCTCAAAGCAGTGAGCGAGGGTTACCCGTTGCGTGGCTATGTGCGCCTGACCAAGCCCGGTGCGCAAAATGGCGAAGACGAACTTTCCGATGGCGTACCCCCGTCTGGCCAGGCATGGGTGGACGCTGCTGTACTCAACAACCTGAAAGTTCCGCTGGGCGGTGAGATTCGCCTGGGCAACCGTACGTTCAGGGCCGCGCGTGAAATTTCCATGGAGAGTGACCGTGGAGCAGGCTTCATGAACTTTGCGCCGCGCGTGATGATTGCCAAGAGTGACCTTGCATCTACGGGCCTGGTGCAACCGGCCAGCCGCATTACCTATCGCTTGGTGGTGGCAGGAGACCGCGCCGCGGTGCAGAGCTTTGTGCGCTGGGCCGAGAACACCATCAAAACGCAGAATCTACGCGGTATTCGGGTGGAGTCGCTCGAAAGTGGCCAGCCTGAGATGGTGCGCACACTCGACCGCGCCGA
>CAYSMM010000309.1:0-3045 GCA_964432095.1 uncultured Burkholderiaceae bacterium
TTCAAGGTCATCAAGCTCGACCGCAAGCGCAACAACGTGGTGCTGTCGCGCCGCGCTGTGGTTGAAGCCAGCCAGGGCGAAGAGCGCGCCAAGCTGATGGAGAACATGAGCGAAGGCGCCGTGGTCACAGGCATGGTGAAGAACATCACCGAGTACGGCGCGTTTGTCGACTTGGGCGGCGTGGACGGCCTGCTGCACATCACCGACCTGGCATGGCGCCGCGTGCGTCACCCCAGCGAAGTGCTCAAGGTGGGCGACGAGGTGACGGCCAAAGTGCTGAAGTTCGACACCGAGAAAAACCGCGTATCGCTCGGCTTGAAGCAAATGGGCGACGACCCGTGGACGGGCGTGGCTCGCCGCTACCCACAAAGCACCCGCCTGTTCGGCAAGGTTACCAACATTGCTGACTATGGTGCCTTCGTCGAAATCGAAGACGGCATCGAGGGCCTGGTGCATGTGTCCGAGATGGACTGGACCAACAAAAACGTGGCCCCCAGCAAGATCGTGCAGCTCGGCGACGAGGTTGAGGTCATGGTGCTGGAGATCGACGAAGACCGCCGCCGCATCAGCCTGGGCATGAAGCAGTGCAAGGTCAACCCGTGGGAAGAGTTCTCCGCCACGCACAAGCGCGGTGACAAGGTCAAAGGTCCGATCAAGAGCATTACCGACTTCGGCGTGTTCGTCGGCCTGCCCAACGGCATCGACGGCCTGGTGCATCTGTCTGACCTGTCCTGGAACGAGACGGGTGAAGCTGCCGTGCGCAACTACAAGAAGGGCCAGGAGGTCGAAGCGGTCATCCTCGGCGTGGACACTGAGCGCGAGCGCATCAGCTTGGGCATCAAACAGCTCGACAGCGACCCGTTCATGAACTTCATCGCCTTGAACGACAAGGGCGCCACTGTGTCCGGCACGGTCAAGACGGTTGACGCCAAGGGCGCCGAGATCGAACTGATGGCTGACGTCATCGGCTATCTCCGTGCCAGCGAGATCAGCCGCGACCGAGTAGAAGACGCGCGTAACGTGCTTAAAGAGGGCGACGAGGTTTCAGCCGTCATCATCAACGTGGATCGTAAGAACCGCAGCATCCAGTTGTCGGTCAAGGCCAAAGACAATGCCGATGCGCAGGAGGCTATGAGCCGTCTGCGCGAAGATACGAGCACGGCTGGCACTACCAGCCTGGGCGCATTGCTACGTGCCAAGCTCGACAAGGGCGGCGATTCGCAGTAAGGCTGCAGCCGGGGCGCGCAGCCCCGGCCTGCCACGCTGCATTAGTACTGCTATTGGCGGTGAATCTACTTTACTGGTATGAGTAATATGCCATTACTGCTTCATTGTAGAGCAGTAACGGCATGATAGACCAGTGAGTATAAGATGAAGCAGGTAAGCTGGGCGAATGCGCCAGAAGTACAAAAGGTCTCGAACAACAACATCATGACCCGATCTGACCTGGTGGCCATGCTGGCCGAGCGGTTTCCGCAGCTCACGCACCGTGACGCGGAGCTGGCGGTCAAGGCGATTCTCGACTCCATGTCCAGTGCGTTGGCCAAAGGGCATCGAATCGAAATCCGCGGTTTCGGCAGTTTTGCCGTCACGCGGCGGCCGCCGCGCGTGGGGCGCAACCCGCGCTCGGGCGAGCAGGTATCGATTCCCGAGAAGCGCGTACCGCACTTCAAACCGGGCAAGGCGCTGCGCGAGTCCATTCACAAAAGCAGCGCACCGCTGGTCAATGGCAATGGCGCGCAGCATGCTGACCACGACAACGGTGGCAATCGTGGAAATAGTGACAATAGTGACTATGGCGACTATGGCGACGAAGATTGAGGGTCAATCGCTCACATCCACCCCATAGTCGCAGTTCGAAACCGCACCATAGCCCCTACAATTCCCCGCATGCGCATATTCACATGGCTGCTGCGGGGTTTGTTGTTTTTGCTGCTGATTGTTTTGGCGCTGCAAAACACGCACCCTGCTACCGTCTATTTATTCTTCGGCACAGAGTGGCGCGCGCCGATGATGCTCATCGTGCTGGCGACCCTTGTGCTCGGTACGGTGCTGGGTGTGCTGGCCATGTTGCCACGCGTGATACAAAAACGCGCCGCGACAGCAGCCACTTCGCCTGCGGCCGCACCCGCAACGGCAGCCGCCGAGCCCGCCTCCCTGCCAGATGCAGCCAAGCGTGAAGTGGTGGAGTAAGCAGCGTGGAATTCGGCTATGCCTGGCTCATCATTCCCCTGGCTGCGGCATTCGTACTGGGCTGGCTGGCGTCGCGGCTGGACCGTTGGCAAAGCGGCCGAGAGCCCAAGGAGGCGCCACACGCTTACTTCAAGGGCCTCACATTCTTACTCAATGAGCAGCAGGACAAAGCCATAGATTCATTCGTCGAGGCCGTAAAGCTCGATCCCCAAACCGTGGAGCTGCAGTTTGCGCTGGGCAATTTGTTCCGGCGCCGCGGCGAGTATGAGCGCAGCGTGCGCGTGCATCAAAGTCTGGCCGAGCGCAGCGATCTCAAGCTGGCCGAGCGCGAGCGCGCGCAACTCGAACTGGCGCACGACTACTTCAAGGCCGGCCTGCTCGACCGTGCTGAGCAGTCATACGCCGCGCTGACCGAAAGCCGCTACGCCAGCGAGGCGCTGCAGGCCCAACTGCAAATTGCCGAGCGCTCCAAAGACTGGCTGCATGCCATCGCGGTGGCGCAGGCACTGCAGGCACGCGGAGTCGGTTCGTATGGCCGCTGGATCGCGCAGTACTGGTGCGAGCTGGCCGAGCATCGCGACAGCAAGGCCGATCACCCCGCAGCCCACGAGGCGCTAGCCAACGCACTGAAGGCCAACGATGCCTGTGTGCGCGCGCGGCTGCTCAAAGGCGATTGGCTTGCGCGTGACGGCCGCTGGCCCGAGGCGATCGACGCGTGGTGTGAGGTGCAGCAGATCACGCCAGACTACGTGGGCCTTGCTGCAAATCGTATTGCGCGCGCGCTGAAAGTCGCGCCACACGGCAGCATCGATATGCATGCACTTAAAAACCGCGCTCAAGCCTGGCTGGATT
>CAYSMM010000310.1:0-3023 GCA_964432095.1 uncultured Burkholderiaceae bacterium
CCGGGCGCTTGTCCACCTCTTTCGTCCACCCCTGCACCTGGGGCGCGACCAGCGCCCCTGTGGGTTGCGACAGGCCACGCATGGTATTTCTGCGAATCGTCTCGATGTCAATGGCCTGGTACATGGCCATACGCACACGCACGTCTTTCAGCGGGTTCTTGCCCTTGATGTTGGAGGCGGGTAACTCGTCGCGGAACTGGTCCATGCCAAAGAAGATGGTGCGGTTCTCGGCACCGTCCACCACCTTTACGTTGCTACTGGAGCGCAGGCGTGGCAAATCCTGTGGCGTAGGGTCGAGCACCAGATCAACCTCACCCGACAGCAGCGCTGCAATGCGCGTGGCGTCGTTCTTGATGGGCGTGTAAACCACCTCCGTGATGTCGCCATCCATCTTGCCCCACCACGCTGGGTTGCGCGTCATGACCGAGCGCACGTCGGGCGTCCACTCTTTCAGCGCAAACGGGCCGGTGCCATTGGCGTTGCGGTGTGCGAAGTTCTCGTCCTTGGTTTTCATATCCTTGGGCGTCATGGACTTGTTCTTCTCGCTCCATGCGCGCGACATGATGCGCAACTCGGTGAGCTGGCGCAGCAGCACCGGGTTGGGCGCCTTGGTGATCACATCCACTGTGTAGTCGTCGACCTTCACCGCGCGGTCTATGCCTTGCGTATACACCGCGAAGTTGGACGCCTTATCCATCGCGCGGCCGATAGAGAACACCACGTCGTCAGCTGTGAAAGCCGAGCCGTCGTGAAACTTCACGTTGCGGCGCAATGTGAAACGCAGCGTGTTGGCGTCCTTCTGCTCCCACTTGGTGGCCAGCATCGGCTCGATGTCGAATTTTTTGTTGTAGTAAACCAGCGATTCATACACATAAGCATGAATGCCGTTCATCAACGCATTGTTTTGTGAGTGCGGATCCCAGGAATTGAGTTCGCCCTGACTGGCCCACTTGAATGTTTTGGCGTCAGCGGCAGTCGTGGCAGTCAGTGCCAGCACCAGCAGGCCAACGGCAATCAGTGGTTTGTTCATATGTCCCCTCGCTTCAAAGAAAGCGAACTGTGGGCTACTGCGCAAATGCCGTCCAGTCGGGAAAGCGAGGATTGATACTCCAAACTGTATATAAGACTTGTCTTAATAAATTAATGCTTAATGAATTTATAGGGTAATGAGTATATTATTGAGCTGCTGTAGCTGTTGCATGGGGCGCGGTTGCGGCAGATGTGCCGATGAACTGGATTGGCCCGTATAGCGCAGCGGCACTGCTGGCACTGTTGTCGGCATCGGTCATCAGCCCCACGCCGAGCAGCCGGCCTGGGGGCTCACCAAACGCCAGCTTGTAGTCGGCCTTGATGTTGCGCCGGTACTTGGCCCAGCTTGTGCCGGCAGCACGTGGCACGACGATGGTGCGTACCCGCGTCGTGCGCGGGTTCGCCACGACCGTTCCCGGTGCATGCGATGTACTGGCCGCGTAGATCAGCACGGCGTACGGCGGCTCTTCACCGGTCAGCAGCTTGGCTGTTTCGAGCAGCACCTGCTCGCGCAGCGGTAGCGTGGATTTATCGCCGTCGAATGCCAACATTAGCCGGGCCGCCGCATCGTCTGCCTCCCGCTGGGCCGGGTTGTTGCCCGCAGGGTCGAGCTCCTTACTCCAACTCCACTCGATGTCCAAATCATTGATCGACTGCAGCGCCACCTTGCGCCACAACGTCGATGCAGATCCGCGCGCATTCGCGCGAATCGCGTAGAATGTCGCCCTGCCGTCGCTCGTGCGCTCCACCGTGTAATGAGTGAGTTTCTTGTTGGGCGCGATGCGCACATGACGCCATGCTGAAAGACGATCTGCATGCGTTGCAGCCAGGGCCCGCTGCTCCTCCTCCACCACGGTATCCGCTTGCGCGTCGGCGGCCATCTGCCGCGATGACGCAGCATCCGGGCTCGCGCAAGCTGTCAGCAACGCGTACGCTGCCATTAGTGCGATATGCGCCACGAGAGTGATTGGCGCGCGTTGGCAGATCATGGCAGTATTGCGTAAGAATGCGGCCCTCATATCTATCTGTCCCATGGCTTATTGCTCTGAGTAAAAGTTAAATCAGCGATGTCGTTGAAAGACGCATCAGACCGATGGTCACCTCAGCGGTCATCGGTGCACACCCGCTCAAAACGGGTGCGCAACTTCATGATTTGATATTTTGCAGGATGTAAACGCTGTTGCCATGAACGCCCTACAGGGTGGCAGTCTTTTGCAGACCATCAAGCTGCCAGCGTTGAAGCAGCACACAAGATGCGGGTGGCGACGCGCTGCGCTACTCCAAGCCCAGACAAGCGCAGAAAAGGAAAAAGCCCGGCTGCAATCGCAACCGGGCTTTATGGGATTAGCCTGACAATGTCCTACTTTCACACTCGGCAATTGAGCACTATCATCGGCGCAAAGGCGTTTCACGGTCCTGTTCGGGATGGGAAGGGGTGGGACCACCTCGCTATGGTCGTCAGGCTTAACTTGTCCACCACAAGCACATAATCTTGCGGCGCAATCTGCAAGAGTCGATCTCAGCTGCGAATCGCAGTCACCGAATTTCAATCACACTTGGTTCAGCTTGAACCAAGCAAAACGCAAAACAGCATGCAATACAACCCAACCATTCAAGGTTATAGGGTCAAGCCTCACGAGCAATTAGTACTGGTTAGCTTAACGTCTCACAACGCTTCCACACCCAGCCTATCAACGTCCTGGTCTCGAACGACTCTTTAGCAGGCTCAAGGCCCGAGGCAGATCTCATCTTGAGGCGAGTTTCCCGCTTAGATGCTTTCAGCGGTTATCTCTTCCACACTTAGCTACCCGGCAATGCCACTGGCGTGACAACCGGTCCACCAGAGGTGTGTCCACTCCGGTCCTCTCGTACTAGGAGCAGCCCCCCTCAAATCTGCAGCGCCCACGGAAGATAGGGACCAAACTGTCTCACGACGTTTTAAACCCAGCTCACGTACCTCTTTAAATGGCGAACAGCCATACCCTTGGGACCGG
>CAYSMM010000311.1:0-3012 GCA_964432095.1 uncultured Burkholderiaceae bacterium
CCCACGCTGTTGCCGCAAACGCAGTATGAGTTTTTGGGCGCAAGCATCACGCTGGTGCAGGTGCTGATCCTCATCACCACCGCTGTGGTGCTGGCCGGGCTGATGTGGCTGGTGCATTACACCAAACTGGGCCGCGCGATGCGCGCCACGGCTGAGAACCCTCGTGTGGCCGGGCTCATGGGCGTGAACCCCAATTACGTGATCTCGGCCACCTTTATCATCGGTGCAGTGCTGGCTGCTGTGGCAGGTGTGATGTGGGCTGCGAACTACGCAACGGTGCACTTTGCAATGGGCTTCATTCCGGGCCTCAAAGCGTTCACCGCAGCGGTGCTCGGCGGCATTGGCAACCTGGCCGGGGCCATGGTGGGCGGCGTGCTGCTCGGGCTGATCGAGGCGCTGGGTGCGGGCTACATCGGCCCTCTTACCGGCGGTGTATTGGGCAGCCACTACCAGGATATCTTTGCTTTTGTGGTGTTGATCCTCGTGCTGACCTTGAGGCCCCAGGGCCTGCTGGGCGAGCGTGTGGCAGACCGCGCATAAATGGGAGCAACACCATGCTGAAAATCGATCCGAAGAAAAATCTTGCCATGTTTCTGGCGTGCGCCGTGGGCCTGCTGGTGCTGCCTTTATTGGCGCAAAGCTTTGGCAATGCCTGGGTGCGCATTCTCGATTTCGCTTTGCTTTACATCATGCTGGCGCTGGGCCTCAACATCGTGGTGGGGCTTGCAGGCCTGCTTGACTTGGGCTTCATCGCGTTTTACGCAGTCGGCGCATACATGTATGCGTTGCTCGCGTCGCCGCACCTGATGGAGACTTTCCCTACGCTGGTACAAACCTTCCCCGATGGCTTGCATGCGCCCATCTGGCTGGTGGTTCCGCTTGCGGCGGGTTTGGCGGGGTTGTTCGGTGTGCTTCTGGGAGCGCCCACACTCAAGCTGCGCGGCGACTATCTGGCCATCGTCACGCTGGGCTTCGGTGAGATCATCCGCATCTTCATGCTCAACCTCAACGCGCCTGTCAACCTGACCAATGGGCCGCAGGGCATCAGCAGCATTGACGGCATCACCATTTTCGGCTGGGATATTTCCAAAACGCTCACGATTGGCGAGTTCGATATCTCCGGTGTCACACAGCACTATTACCTGTTCTTGCTTCTAGTCGTAGTCATCGTCATCTTGTGCCTGCGCTTGCAAGACAGCCGCATTGGCCGCGCGTGGATGGCGATTCGCGAAGATGAAATCGCCGCCAAGGCGATGGGCATCAACACCCGCAACATGAAGTTGCTGGCATTTGCCATGGGCGCAAGCTTCGGCGGTGTGGCCGGCGCCATGTTCGGCGCGTTTCAGCAATTCGTGTCGCCCGAGTCGTTCAGCCTGATGGAGTCCATCATCGTACTGGCGATGGTGGTGTTGGGTGGCCTGGGCCATGTACCGGGCGTCATATTGGGTGCGGTGCTGTTGGCGGCGCTGCCCGAGGCGCTGCGTTACGCGGGCTTCATTGCCGATTGGCAGCGCGACACTTTCGGCCATGTATACATTGAGGTCGAGGTGCTGCGTCAATTGGTGTATGCGCTGGCCATGATCTTGGTGATGCTTTATCGCCCCAAGGGTTTGTGGCCCGCGCCCGAGCATGGTGAAGCCTTGAGGGATAGCGCAAAGCCGGATGCCGTGCCCGCTGCCGGAGGTGCCAAATGAGCCAGCCGCTGTTGCAGGTGAAGGGAGTGTCCAAACGCTTTGGTGGGCTGCAGGCCTTAAGCGACGTGGGCATAGAGATTCAGCCCGGCACCATCTACGGGCTGATCGGCCCCAACGGCGCCGGCAAAACGACGTTCTTCAACGTCATCACCGGCTTGTACACGCCCGACACGGGTAGCTTCGTGCTGGACGGCAAGCCCTACACGCCAACGGCGGTGCATGAGGTGGCGATGCAGGGCATTGCGCGTACCTTTCAAAACATCCGCTTATTCCCGGAGATGACGGCACTCGAAAACGTGATGGTGGGCCGCCATGTGCGCACTGCAAGCGGTGTGATCGGCGCGGTGCTGCGCACGGCCGGCTTCAAGGCCGAGGAGGCCGCGATTGCAAAGCGCGCGCAGGAGTTGCTGGACTACGTCGGCATCGGCAAGTACGCCCCCTACCGTGCACGCACGCTGAGCTATGGTGATCAGCGCCGACTTGAAATTGCGCGTGCGCTGGCGACAGAACCCAAGCTGCTCGCGCTGGACGAGCCGGCGGCAGGCATGAACGCCACCGAAAAGGTGCAATTGCGAGAACTGCTGTCACGCATCAGCAAGGATGGCAAAACCATTTTGCTGATCGAGCATGACGTGAAGCTCGTCATGGGTCTGTGTGACCGGGTCACGGTGCTTGACTACGGCAAGCAAATCGCTGAAGGCACGCCGGTCGAGGTGCAGAAGAACGCAGCGGTGATCGAGGCCTACCTCGGCACCGGAGGGCATTGAGCATGAGCCAGCAAAACAACAACACCGCAGCAGCGCAAAGCATGTTGAAGATCACCGACCTGGCCGTCAGCTACGGTGGCATCAAGGCCGTCAAAGGCATCAGCCTGCAAGTCAATCAAGGTGAACTCGTCACGTTGATCGGTGCCAACGGCGCCGGCAAAACCACGACGATGCGTGCCATCACCGGCATACTGCCCAAGGCCAGCGGTAGCATCGAGTATCAAGGAGCCAACACCTCAGGCATGGGCAGTTACGACCTGGTGAAGAAGGGCTTGGCCATGGTTCCTGAGGGGCGAGGCGTGTTCACGCGCATGACCATTACCGAGAACCTGCAGATGGGTGCGTATATCCGCGACGACAACGAGATCGAAGCCGATATCGACAAGGTGTTTGCGATCTTTCCACGCCTCAAAGAGCGCAAGGATCAACTCGCAGGCACCATGAGCGGCGGCGAACAGCAAATGCTGGCCATGGGCCGCGCGTTGATGAGCCGGCCCAAGCTGCTGCTGCTCGACGAGCCATCCATGGGGCTTTCGCCCATCATGGTCGAC
>CAYSMM010000312.1:0-3002 GCA_964432095.1 uncultured Burkholderiaceae bacterium
GCTATGACTCAGCACCAGTTCGACGTCATCATCATCGGCTCAGGTGCAGCCGGGCGACTGCGCAGCGTTGAGCAGGGGCCCCGCACCTGGCCCTGTGTGCGGGGATGCGACCGCGTAGCAGGATGCAAGCCCGGCGGGCCAACCACGCTATGACTCAGCACCAGTTCGACGTCATCATCATCGGCTCAGGTGCAGCCGGGCTCTTCTGCGCCGGCATCGCAGGCCAGCGCGGCTTGAGGGTTCTGCTAATCGACCACGCACCTAAGGTGGCAGAGAAGATTCGCATCTCCGGCGGCGGGCGCTGCAACTTCACCAATCGTGACGCCGGGCCTGCGAACTTTCTTTCGGCTAACCCGCACTTTTGCAAAAGCGCACTGGCGCGCTATACGGCGCAAGACTTCATCGCGCTGGTGCAGCGCAATCGTATCGGGTTTCATGAAAAGCATCGCGGCCAGTTGTTTTGCGATCACTCAGCCGAGGACATCATCGAGTTACTGCTGCGCGAGTGCGACGCGGGCCACGTGACTCGCTGGCAGCCTTGTGGTGTGCAAGCCGTACGCCGCACGGCACAGAGATTCGAGGTGGAGACCGCCCAAGGTACAGTGACATCACGATCACTCGTGATAGCCAGCGGTGGGTTAAGCATTCCCAAAATCGGCGCAACGGATTTTGGCTACCGCATCGCCAGGCAGTTTGATCTGGACATCGTGGAGCCGCGCCCTGCCCTCGTACCGCTGACGTTTGACGCGCAGCAATGGCAGCCTTTTGTGGATCTGTCCGGACTGTCGTTGGAGGTTCGCATTCAATGCGGTGCGGGCAAAAGCCGGGGTGAGTTTCTTGAAGACCTGCTGTTTACCCATCGTGGGTTGAGCGGCCCGGCGGTGCTGCAAATCAGCAGCTTCTGGCGCGAGGGCAACCCACTCAGCATCAACCTGCTGCCCGGTTTGCCTCGCAACGGACTGCTTGCGATGAAAGCCACCTCTCGCAAAACGCTGCTCAACAGCCTATGCGCCGTCATGCCCGAGCGGCTGGCCGCAGCCTGGCTTGCACAGCATCAGTTCAAGGCCGATCAACGCATGGCCGAACTGGCCGACCGCGAGTTGCTGCGCCTGCATGAGCGGCTTTGCAATTGGCACATCACGCCCAACGGCAGCGAAGGCTACCGCAAGGCTGAAGTGACGGCAGGCGGCGTGAGCACATCAGAGCTTTCGAGCACCACGATGCAAGCGCACAAAGTGCCGGGGCTGCACTTCATCGGCGAAGTCGTGGACGTCACCGGCTGGCTGGGTGGCTACAACTTTCAATGGGCGTGGAGCAGCGCTTACGCCTGCGCACTGGCTTTGAGTCGGCAGAAGTAGTCTATTGCCTCATCAGACCATATACCCTATAAAGTAACATGCTTTTACCGCTTTAATATAAAGCAGTAATAAGTATTTACTGCAGTATGTATCATGCATATCGATGCAGTGAGGAATATACAGGCCGATCTTACAAACCGATGTGTGCTGCACACCACTGCGGCAATTGTGGCACCCAGCCGTGGAGTAACCCCCACACCGCAAACGCCATGAGCGCGGCGCCTGCGAGCCGAGTGCCCGCCTTGCCTTGCCAGTCTCGCGGGCTTCTGCGGGTATCGCCGCGCCGCCTCATCCGCGCCCATAACCATGACCATACCTGCAGTGATACGCCAGACGCCGCACCAAACGCCGCCATCGCCAACGCAGCCGACGCGGGGTTGTTGGCCAGTGATGAGACGAGCAATGCGGAATACAGCAGCCCGCAAGGCAATGCGGCCCATGCCGTGCCCAGCATGAAGCTGCGCGCAGACGGAGGCAGGCCGATCCTTGAGCGGCCGCGGTGTGCGATGCGCTGGCCAAGCCGCCCAAGGGAGGCGGAGGCGCCGCGTGACGCCTGCTCCAGCCACAGGGGTTGCCGGGCACGCAGTAAAAGCGTTGCGCCCAGCAGGGCCGCGGCGACCAAAGTCATGGCCCAAAGCGGCTTGAGTGCCGCGCTTGCACTGGCCAGTTCACGCAACAATGCGCCCGACGCGCCCGCAACCAAACCGAGCATGGCGTAGCCCGTCAACCGACCAAACTGCAAAGCCCAGGGTTGACTGTGCGCCGGGCCCGGCGCAGCCGTGCCTTGGCCGTTCACCGCAAAGCGTGCGATGCGCATATTGCGCACATTGCGCACAACCGTCACGGGCCTGGGCGCCGCTGCGGTGAACAGGCAACCGCACATGGCAACGCAGTGCGGGCCACCTGCCAGGCCCATCAAGGCGGCCGTGCCGAGCAAGGGCCACTGCAGAAACTCAAATGACACGCGAGAACCTCTGGCGGCTCAAGTCAGCTTGCAGGTAACGGTCGAACTGCATGGCGATGCCGCGCACGACGAACCAGCCGAGCGGAGTCACATCAATCGCGCGGCTGCGCACACTCACCACCCCGTGCTCAGACATCTCATGCAAGGCGTTGATTTCGCGTTCAAAGTAAGACGCAAAATTGATCAGAAAAGCCTCCTCAACCGATTCAAAGTCCACCCGCCCCTGCGTCATCAGCGCCATGATCACGCAGCGCCTGAGCACGTCGTCGCGCGTCAAAGCCAGCCCCCGGCTCACGGGCAGTCTGCCCTGCCGCAGCAAGTCATAGTATTCATTGAGCGTCTTGACGTTTTGCACGTAGCTTGGCCCCACACGGCCGATGGCCGAGATGCCCAGTGCGATCAGGTCGCAGTCTGGCTGCGTGGTGTAGCCCTGAAAGTTACGGTGCAGGCGTCCCCGGCGTTTAGAGATGCTCAGTTCATCGTCGGGCAGCGCGAAGTGATCCATGCCGATGTACTCATAGCCGGCATCGGTCAAGGCCTCATGTGCCCTATGCATCAAAGCCAGCCTGGTGGCCCCGGTGGGCAGCTCCAAGCTGTCGATTCTGCGCTGCGGCTTGAAGCGCTCGGGCAGGTGCGCGTAACCGTACAGTGCAATGCGGTCGGGCCGCAGCGCTTCAAGC
>CAYSMM010000313.1:0-999 GCA_964432095.1 uncultured Burkholderiaceae bacterium
ACTGATCTTTCGCAATCACGTCACCCGGCTTGACCAACACCTCGATGATCTGAACTTCCTTGAAGTCGCCGATATCAGGCACTTTGACTTCGATCTCTGCACTCATTTCTTGACCCCGGTGCGCGGCGCCTTCGCAATCGCGTTGCTGCGAGCGCTTGCGGCAGGTTTCTTCTTGTCCAGGCGCGTGGTGAACAACTGGTACGGCCCATGGCTATTCTTGTCGAACTCGCTTCCGGCTCTCACACCTGCATCTGCCAGCTCACGCGCCGACTTGGCCTTATCCCATAGCGCCCACATGGCACCGAGCGCAAAGCTGCGGCCTGAGCCGATGGCCCAGAACCGCTCGAACTCGAACACCTCACGGTAGCTGTACACCCCGTAAATACCCGTGGGATTAGCGATCAGGCAGGTGAGTTGAGACGACTCATAGGGATCGGCATCTTCTTCCTTGCTGTTGAGGAAGAACTGCTCTTTGAGTATTGGATGCAGTTTTTGAAACGTTGCAAACACAGCCTCACGCGTGTTCAAGTGCAGTTGCGATCCGCCCTCGGCATTGTGCAAGTCGCGCAGCGCCTTGCGCAGAACCGGAAAGTGCGCCACTGTTCCTGCCAGCCCTCCGAACGAGTCGGCCACCTGAAAGATCTTCTCGTTGGTTTCGTAGCCGTGCGCTAAACGCGTATCACCAAAGGTCACGAGCGAGTCTCCCGCAATAGCCACTTCGTTGTTCTTCTTCGCAACGACGATGGTAGTCATAGCAACGCCTTTCGCATGTCGGCCAGCAAGCCAGCTAGCTCTGTGGTGAAGCGCGCGGCCATTGCGCCATCGATCACACGGTGATCGTACGAAAGTGACAAGGGCAGCATCAATCGCGGCACAAACTGCTGGCCGTTCCACCTGGGTTTGTAGTCGCTCCTGGACAAACCGAGAATCGCAACCTCCGGCGCATTGACGATGGGCGTGAACGCCGTGCCGCCCACACCACCAAGGCTTGAGATGGTG
>CAYSMM010000313.1:1009-2999 GCA_964432095.1 uncultured Burkholderiaceae bacterium
GCCCTGCATATCGGCAGGCTTGAGTTTGCCGTCGCGCGCCGACTTGGCAAGCTCTGCCGTCTCAGCCGCGATCTGCACAAAGCCTTTTTTATCTACGTCCTTGAGCACAGGCACGACCAGCCCATTGGGCGTGTCGGCCGCAAAACCGATGTGCCAGTAATCCTTCAGAATCAGGTTTTCACCGGTTTCGTCAAGCGAGCTGTTGAACGCCGGCATCTTTTTGAGCACGCTCACGCAGGCTTTCATCACGAAGGCGAGCATCGTCACCTTCACACCTTGCTTTTCAAGCGCAGCGTTGGTGTCTTTACGAAACTGCTCCAGCTCGGTGATGTCGGCTTCGTCAAACTGCGTGACATGCGGAATCATTGCCCAGTTGCGCGCAAGGTTGGGGCCGCTGATTTTTTTGATGCGCGACAAAGGCTCACTATGTACCGGACCGAACTTTGCAAAGTCCACCCTGGGCCAAGGCAGCAGCGTCAATACGCCCTCCATACTTCCATTGGTTCCATGCTGTTTCTGGCTACCAATAGCCAGTGATGAGCCTATACTGCCGGACACTACTCCCTTCACAAAGTTCTGTACGTCTTCTTGCGTGATACGGCCTTTGGGTGCCGTGCCTTGCACACGCTCCAGCGGCACACCGAGTTCACGCGCGAACTTGCGCACGCTTGGGCTGGCGTGCGGGCGGTTGACAGGGCTTGGCTCGGTCGGCTCTGGCGCCAGGGCAGCAGTCGGTACAGCGCGACCAGCAGCCACCGGGGCTGCGGGCACCGATGCCGCAAGCGACGGCGGCTGCGCAGCTACGGGCGCTGATGCAGGTGTGGCTGCGGGTGCAGCAGTGGATGCCGGTGACAGAGCATTGGTTGCAACATCTGCAGCTTCAGCAACCAGCAGCACCGTGCCCTGCGAGACTTTGTGGCCTAGTTGTACGCGCAGCTCCTTCACCACGCCAGCATGCGTCGAAGGAATTTCCATCGACGCCTTGTCGCTTTCTACAGTGATGAGCGACTGATCCTTTGCAATCACGTCACCCGGCTTCACCAGTACTTCGATTACTTCGACATCCTTGAAGTCACCGATGTCGGGTACTTTCACTTCTATTGTTGTTGCCATGGGCTTTGCCTGATCAAGCAAAAAGCGGGTTGATCTTGTCGGCATTGATGCCGTACTTCTTGATCGCCTCAGCCACGCGCGTGGCGGGAATTCGGCCATCGTCTGCCAGCGACTTGAGCGCCGCGATCACGACGTAGTAACGATTGACCTCGAAGTGCTCGCGCAACTTCACGCGGCTGTCGCTGCGGCCAAAGCCGTCGGTGCCAAGCACGCGGTATGTCCGCCCTTTGGGTATGAAGGGGCGGATCTGCTCGGCCAGAAGCTTCATGTAGTCGGTGGACGCCACGACGGGCCCGTCGTACTTGCTGAGTTGCTGCGTGACGTAGGGCAATCGCAGCTTGGTGGTGGCCTCCACTGGATGCAACAAGTTCCAGCGATCGCAGTCCTGGCCCTCACGCGCCAGTTCGTTGAAGCTCGGGCAGCTCCACACATTCGCCTGGATGTTCCAGTCTTTCTCAAGCAGCTCTTTAGCGGCTCTTACTTCTTGTAGTATAGTGCCACTACCGAGTAATTGTACTTGGCTCTTCTGAGTATCCTCCAATAAGTACATGCCCTTAATGATTTGCTCTTCGGTACCTTTTTTCAAGCCAGGCATGGCGTAGTTTTCATTGAGCAGCGTGATGTAGTAGAACTCGTCGATCTGCTCTTCTACCATGCGCCTCAAGCCGTGCTGCATGATCACCGCCACCTCGTGCGCATAGCTCGGGTCGTAGCTGCGGCAGTTGGGGATGGTTTGCGCCAGCACTTGGCTGTGACCGTCTTCGTGCTGAAGTCCCTCCCCGTTAAGGGTTGTGCGGCCCGATGTGCCCCCCAGCAGGAAGCCCCGTGCGCGCACGTCACCAGCCGCCCAGGCCAAGTCTCCCACACGCTGCAAACC
>CAYSMM010000314.1:0-2995 GCA_964432095.1 uncultured Burkholderiaceae bacterium
GGTTTTTTCAAATCAACTACGGCAGCGATAACTCCAACAGCGTGGTGCTGGGCGTGACACATGAGGTGCTGCGCGTGCGTAACTGGACGATAGAGCAAGGCGTGGGTATTGCCGAAAGTGACGTGCGAGCAGGTAACCGTGTGATGGTGATTGGCAGCAACGTGGCCGACCGCTACTTCTACCGGCAAGACCCGCTCGGCCAGACGGTACGCGTCGAGGGGCGGCCCTACACCGTGATCGGCGTGCTTGGCGGCTCAGGCCGACAGCTTGACGGCTCTGACCTCGGGGACTTGCTGCTCACACCGATTACGGCGATACCGGTGCGCATGCCACTACCGCGCACGATTCACTATGCCATCGTGCAAGCCAAAGACAGCAAGAGCATGGCCGAGGCCGAGGCCGACGTCAAGGAGTTACTGCGCGACCGGCACCGCATCACCGACGACAAGCAAGACGACTTTCAGATCACCAATCTCGCATCGATTGCACAAACCGGCGCGGCCATCGGCGCCGGCCTGTCGATTGCGCTGGGCGCGATTGGCGCGATCAGCCTCATCGTCGGCGGCATTGGCATCATGAACATCATGCTGGTGAGCGTGAGCGAGCGCGTGCGCGAAATCGGCATTCGCATGGCGATTGGCGCCAAGCCGCACCATGTGCTGATGCAGTTCTTGAGCGAGGCAGTCGTGATGTGCATCATTGGCGGCCTGATTGGCACGCTGCTTGCCGCAGCCGGCGCATGGGCGGTGTCGCAAAGCGGTCGCTTCACCATGTCGATCGCGTTGACCCACGTGCTCACCGCCGTGCTGTTCTCCACCGCAGTGGGTTTGTTCTTCGGCTTTTATCCGGCACGGCGCGCATCGCGGCTGTTGCCCATTGAGTGCCTGCGGCAGGATTAGCAGCATTAAACAGATCATGTCAGCATATACTCATGTGTCTATTATGCCATTACTGCCATATAAATATGCAGTTATGACATGATACATAACCCTGTATTATTTACTTCTTGCTTGTATGCTTTGCACATGTCGCCGCACCGAGCTAAATTAAGGGCCGCACGAACGGACTAACGGCGCTCAAGCTCTACACCGCATGACCTTCACCACTGTGATGACGCACGTCAGCCGGCTGGCCCAAGACCCCGCCGCGCGGCGCGAGCGTGCGGCGCTGGTGCTCATGGGCGGGGGTGCACGCACGGCGTACCAGGCAGGCGTATTGCGCGGTATCGCACAAATACTCGACGCGCAGGCAAAGCCGCTGCAGCACAACCCGTTCAAGATCATCGTCGGCACCTCCGCGGGGTCGATCAATGCTGCGTTTTATGCTTGCCGTTGCCTGCGCTGGCGGCAAGCCATCGACGAGATGGAAGCGCTGTGGAAATCACTGCACACGGCAGACGTGTATCGCGCCGATCTGCCCAACGTTGCCGCCACCGGCATGCGGTGGCTCTCGCTGCTGGCGCTGGGCTGGGTGGTACGCAAGCGTCCCAAGTTTTTGCTCGACAACACGCCGCTGGCTGCCACGCTGAACCGCAAGATGGACTTTCCTCAGCTCGACGCGGCGCTGCAAGCCGGCGCGATCGAGGCAATCGGCATCACCGCATCCAGCTACACCAGCGGCGAGCACATCACCTATGTACAGTCTCGGGATGAGGTTCCCGGCTGGCAGCGGCCGGGCCGCCGCGCGGTGATGCAGCCCATCACAGTGGATCACCTGTTGGCGTCGAGCGCCATTCCGTTTGTGTTTCCGGCCACACCACTTTGGCGCGACGATACGCAACAAGTAGAGTATTTTGGTGATGGATCGATGCGCCAGCTTTCGCCTCTTTCTCCCGCAATACACCTGGGAGCCACGCGCATTCTGGCTATTGGTGTGGGCCGCGCCGAAGACGCCACAACGGCTACGCCCGCCTGCGGCACGCCTGCGGCCAAAGCACAGCCTAGCCTGGCGCAGATTGCCGGTCACTCCATGGCTACCGTGTTCTATGACACCTTGCGCAGCGATGTGGAGCAAACGCAGCGGCTGAACCAGGCCCTGCTCGGGCTGCCCGCTACTGTGAGCGAGCGCCTGCCCTACCGGCCTATCGACGTACTGATGTTTCTGCCCTCGCGGTCACTGGAGGCCTTGGCGATGGAGCATGTGCAGCATATGCCGCGCCCGGTGCACGGGCTGCTGCGCTCGCTGGGCGCCACCTAGCAGGCCGGCCCGGGGCTGGCCAGCTATCTGCTGTTTGAGCCGCCGTTTTGCCAGGCTCTCATCGAGCTTGGCGTGCGCGACACTTTTGCGCAGAAGGCTGCGGTGCTGCAGTTCTTCAGCACCCTCTAAAGGTTCCAAACACCACCCGCCAGCACCGCTTTGCTGCGGCGCAGCGTGATATAGGTAGTTACTCGGTACCCCTGCAGCGGGATGGGACAAAAGCACGAAATCGCGCTACAGTGCGCGCACTCAGCATGCCGTGCTCTTAAAAAACGGCAGTATGAGTGACGACGACTAGGGAACTGTCATTTTTCTGGAGGCATCATGAGCATGAAGGGACATCTGCGCAAGAGCGCAGCTACAGCGCTGGCTATTTCGGCCATTGCAGCAACAACGGGCATGGCAATCAGTGTGCCGGCGCAAGCAGGAGGGCGCTCGGTGGACACGGTGCAAGCCGCAACGAGCACGCTGCCCACCACCACCAACCGTATCATCGTGAAGTATCGCGGGCTCAACGTGACGGCAAGCCGCGCGCCGCAAGTGGACTTCTCGCAATTGCGATCGCTTGAAGACGCAGCCGCCCGCGCAGGCATGCGCATCACACCACTGCGCTCCATGGCACAGGGCGCACAAGTGATGAAGCTCGACCGCTTTGCGCGCATTGCCGACGTGGAGCAGATTGCGCGGCAGATTCGCCTGAATGACCCGAATGTGGAGTACGCCGAGCCCGACCTCATCCTCGTCGCGCAGGCCACCCCTAATGACAGCCGCTACAACGAGCAGTGGCTCATCGAGCGGC
>CAYSMM010000315.1:0-2987 GCA_964432095.1 uncultured Burkholderiaceae bacterium
GAGGTCGAGGTCGGTCTCGGCGCCGTCGTCGGTGACGAACACCTCCCCGTGCTGAAACGGGCTCATGGTGCCCGGATCCACATTGATGTAGGGATCGAGCTTGATCAGGGTGACTTTGAGGCCACGGCTTTCTAGAAGAGCCGCCAGGGAGGCTGCTGCGATGCCCTTGCCGAGGCTGGACACCACACCGCCGGTGACAAACACGTACTTGGTCATTGGCTTGTTCCGGGAAAGCCGAATTATACGCGCTGAAATGCTCCGGTGGCTCATGCGCTGCTGGCACGCTAACATGCCCCGATGTCACGACTCATCTTCTTCTGTGGCCATGCCGGCGCAGGCAAAACAACGCTGGCCAAACGGCTGATCGGTCCGCTGATGCAGCGCACCGGCGAATCGTTCTGTCTGCTCGACAAGGACACACTGTACGGTGCCTACAGCGCCAGCGTGATGGGCGTGCTGGCCGGTGACCCCAACGACCGCGACAGCCCGCTCTACTTGCAACACCTGCGCGGCCCCGAGTATCGTGGCCTGCTCGACACGGCGCGCGAAAACCTCGCTCTGGGCGTTAATGTCATCGTCGTCGGCCCCCTGTCGCGCGAGGTGAAGGAGCACAAACTCACTGATCCACAATGGTTGAAGGTGCCGGCTGGCACGCAGGTCAAAGTGGTATGGGTGACGCTAGACGAGGAATTGGCGCGGCAACGCATCGCGGCGCGCGGCAACCCCAACGATGCCTACAAACTGGCTCATTGGAACGAGTATCGAAAGCGCCGCTTTGAGCCTTCTGCCGCCGACTACCCCGAGCTGACGCTCATCGACAATCGCGGCCCTGCAGGCCAGACGGATGAGGCCTTGCTCAAAGCACTTCTGCTGCCGGACAGTGCTGTGAACGCTGCAAAGACGTAGGCAAACGATCGAGCAGAGAGCAGGATCTTATACTGCTTGCAGTGTAATGCCGTTGCTGGTTTACAGTAAACCAGTGGATTGCATATACTAATTTCAGTATCAATGCTATTCAGCTTGCTAAATCTTGAGAAATCTCGCGTATGAGTGCCGCGGTTTGCACCGGGCACTCCATAGGGAACAGATGTGTGCCGTCAATCCAGTACACGCGCCCTTGCGTGACGCGCTCGGTGTAATGCGTGCCCACCATGCGTACCTCTTCAGACTGCTTGCCACCGATAAAGGCCACGGGCACCGGGCAGGGCTTGCGGATGTAGGAGGGCAGGTGATCGGGAAAGTGGCGGAATATCCAGTACTCCACCTCGCGGTCGAACGCGAGTGCGCGCTGGCCGTCGTCGGTGGGCACGGTGCCGTGCGTCACGTAGTCGCGCAGCATTTCCTTGTCCCAACGCTTGAATAAGGCTTTGTTCTCGAAGTGCTTGTAGGCTTCGTCGATGCTGGCCCATTGCGTGCGCCGCACCTTGGCGAAGCGCGCTGGAGAAAAGCGCTCGTCAATATCCAGCACCTTGCTCATGCGCAACGCGTGCGAGCGCCAGCCCGCAACCACCGGTGAGTCGAGCAGGATGACACCGCGCACGCGCTCAGGCATTTTGTAGGCGGCCATCAAACTCAAGAAGCCGCCAAGCGAATGCCCCACAAGCAGCGCCTTCTCGGTTTTGGTCTTGCGGCGCAGCAACGTGAGCAATTCTTCGATCAGCAGCGGCCAGTTGTTGGTGACGGGGTAATCGGGGTGATGGCCGTACTTATCAACCGCCTCGATATGAAAATCAGGCTTCAGCAGATTGAACAGCTTGCGATATGTCGATGCTGCAAAGCCGTTGGCATGCGAAAAAATAATCAGCGATGACATGCGCTAAGACTATCAGATCAGTTTTTCACTCGGCTGCGTGATCTTGCGCATGGGCCCGTTCTTCACCACCACGTCGTCTGCTACAGGCTGGTTGCCCTTGAGCGGAAACTCAGCGCTGCCGCCATTCCACATCGGGTCTGGAATGTCCTCGAACACCTGGCGTAGCCGTTGGCCCCAGCTGGAGCGCAGCATTTTGAAGTAGGCGTTTTGCTCGTCTATGCACACGATCTTGTTGCTCGCAAAGCGATCGACGTCATACACCAACAAATCCAGCGGCAACCCCACCGAGAGGTTGGACTTGAGCGTAGAGTCCATGGACACCAGCGCACATTTGGCGGCTTCGTCCAGCGGCGTTTCGGGTGTGATCACGCGGTCGAGTATCGGTTTGCCGTACTTGCTCTCGCCAATCTGAAAGTAGCAGGTTTCGGCCGTAGCCTCGATGAAGTTGCCAGCAGAGTACACGTGGAAGAGTCGCATCTTCTCGCCCTTGATCTGCCCGCCGAAGATGGCGCTGAAATTGAAATCCACACCCGCCGCCTTGAGCGACTCGGCATCGCGCGCATGCACACGGCGAATGGCTGCGCCGAGTACACGTACTGCATCAAACATGCTCTTGGCATTCCAGATCGTCAGAGCTTCGCTGCGCCCGGCATCACCGCCGCTATTGGCGGCTGCATCACTATCGGCATCGGTAGGCAAACGCTCCACTTGCAAAATCTCGCGCACCGACTGTGAAATGCTCAGATTGCCGGCCGTCAGCAGCACCATGAAGCGGTCATCTGTGCGCTCAAACACCAGCATCTTGCGAAAGCTGGAGATTTGATCGAGCCCGGCATTAGTGCGGCTGTCCGAGAGAAACACCAGGCCACTGTTGAGTTTGATGGCAACGCAATAAGTCATGGTTTTAGGCGTAAGTGCAGATGTTGATGCGGGTACTCGTACCCAGCAGTGCAATCATAGCCAGCCTTTCGGGATCTGCTGATCAATGTGACTTCAGCCGCTGAGCCTCGCTGGCCAGTTGGGCGAGCATGTCCAAAGCCTGCCTTGGACTCAGATCGTCTGTGATGATACTTGCAAGGGTATCAAGCAATGCCTGGATTTCTGTATTTGGCTGCTGGTTTGTACTCAATTGAGTATGAGAGGAAAAGGTCTACACTTTTGCCGTGCGGGACGT
>CAYSMM010000316.1:0-2984 GCA_964432095.1 uncultured Burkholderiaceae bacterium
CCCCCACATAGCCAAACGCGCCGCCGGTAAGCGCGCCCTGGAATGCGGCTTTGAGCTCTGCTGTTTGCATGTTCATGGCTGCAGATTGTGGATAGCGCATCACGGACGCGTCAAGCCACAGAACAAAACAAAACGCCGCTGTGGTACAGCGGCGTTGAGTGGATTGACAACAAGCAATCCATCACAGAATAAACTCATAACACCGATACTGACAACTGTATATTGCCATCTCTGGTATTTTCTAGACCAGAGATGGCATGTTACTCTTTGCAGTACAAGCCTTTTGGCAAATAGTGTGGCTACTGCTTCACAAACACATCGACGCGACGCGCCTCTTTGTCGTCGGCACTGCCGGTGGTGTCTACCGGCTTGTCCATCATGATGCGGTCTTCAGGCACGCCGGCTGAGCGCAGTACCTCGCGCACGCTCTTGGCGCGGTTCTTGGCCAGCTCGGCATTCTTCTCGGGGTCACCCTTGCTGTCGTGAAAGCCGCTGATGCCCAGCTTGGCGTTGGGGTTGTCCTTGGCGTACTGCACGAGTTGCGCCAATTCCTGGCCGGCACCTACCGGCGCATCGTTCTTGCCGACCTCGAAATAAAAGCTCACGGGCTTGGGGCCGCGGGCCGTGGCGGCGCTGTCTGCGGTGCCAGGCTTAGACATGTCGGTTGCCGGTGCAGCAGCTGCAGCAACCGCCGCCGCTGGGGCAACTGCAGCGGGACTGCCGTGCGCCGCCTTGCTGGCCGCAGCACCACCAAGCAGGCCGGCCGCGGGCAGTACGGGCACGATGAGCAACGCCACGATGTTGATGATTTTGATCAACGGGTTGACCGCGGGGCCAGCCGTGTCTTTGTACGGGTCGCCCACTGTGTCACCGGTCACCGCTGCTTTGTGCGCGTCACTGCCTTTGCCGCCGTGGTGACCGTCTTCGATGTACTTCTTGGCATTGTCCCACGCACCGCCACCGGTACACATGGAAATGGCCACGAACAAGCCCGTGACGATAGTGCCCATGAGCAAACCGCCCAGCGCCTTGGGGCCGAGTAGCACACCCACCAGAATGGGCACCACCACAGGCAACAGCGACGGGATCATCATCTCTTTGATGGCTGCGCCAGTCAGCATGTCCACCGCCTTGCCGTACTCTGGCTTGGCCGTACCTTCCATAATGCCTTTGATCTCGCGGAACTGGCGGCGCACCTCTTCCACCACGCTGCCGGCGGCACGGCCCACGGCCTCCATGGCCATGGCGGCAAACAGGAAGGGAATCAAACCGCCGATGAACAGGCCGACGATGACCATGGGGTCAGACAGGTCAAAAGTAGTGCCCTTGCCATAGCCATCGAGCTTATGTGTGTAGTCGGCAAACAGCACCAGGGCAGCGAGGCCAGCCGAACCGATGGCGTAGCCCTTGGTCACAGCCTTGGTGGTATTGCCCACGGCGTCCAGCGGGTCGGTGATGTCGCGCACACTGTCGGGCAGTTCGGCCATTTCGGCGATGCCGCCGGCGTTGTCGGTAATCGGGCCGTAGGCGTCCAGCGCGACGATGATGCCGGCCATGCTCAGCATCGAGGTTGCAGCAACCGCCACGCCGTACAGGCCAGCAAGCGCATACGACACGATGATGGCCGCGCAGACGAATATCACCGGCCATGCGGTGGACTTCATGCTCACGCCAATGCCGGCGATGATGTTGGTGGCGTGGCCCGTGGTAGACGCCTGTGCCACATGTTTGACGGGTGCGTAATCGGTGCCGGTGTAGTACTCGGTAATCCACACCATCGCTGCCGTGAGCCCCAGGCCCACGACACAGGCGCCGAACAGTTTCATGTGCGTGCCTGCGCCCAGTGCATCAGCAGGCATCACGGCAGAGGTCACAAAGTAAAACGCGATCAGGCTGAGCACGCCGGCGACGATCAAGCCTTTGTATAGCGCGGGCATCACGTTCTTCATGCCCGGCTTGGCCTTCACAAAGAAGCAGCCGACGATGGACGCGATGATGGACACGCCGCCCAGCACCAGCGGATAAATCACGGCTTGCACCGGAGCCGCTGTCACCATCAGCGCGCCCAGCACCATGGTGGCGATCAAGGTTACCGCATAGGTCTCGAACAAGTCAGCAGCCATGCCGGCGCAATCACCCACGTTGTCGCCCACATTGTCGGCAATCACGGCGGGGTTGCGCGGATCGTCCTCGGGGATGCCGGCTTCCACCTTGCCGACGAGGTCGGCACCCACGTCGGCGCCTTTGGTGAAGATGCCTCCGCCCAAACGCGCGAAGATAGAGATGAGAGACGAGCCGAAGGCCAGCCCCATCAGCGGGTTGATCATGTCAGACAACGACTTGCCGCTGCCCTGCTGGCCACTCAAAAACCAGTAGAACAGACTAACGCCCAACAGGCCCAGGCCCACCACCAGCATGCCGGTGATCGCCCCGCCCTTGAACGCGACATCGAGCGCCGGGGCAATACCCTGGGTAGCGGCTTGCGCGGTGCGCACGTTGGCGCGCACCGAGATGTTCATGCCGATATAGCCGCAGGCTCCCGACAGCACCGCGCCGATCACGAAACCGATGGCGGTTTGCACGTTCAGGAACACGGCGATCAGCACCGCCAGCACGACGCCGACAATGCCAATGGTTTTGTATTGCCGCGCGAGATAGGCTGCAGCACCTTGCTGCACCGCGCTGGCTATCTCCTGCATGCGGGCATTGCCCGCGTTCTGGCCCAAAATCCAACTGCGTGCCCAAAAACCGTAAACCACGGCAATCGCACCGCATACGAGCGCAAAAATCAGCGCCGAATTGCTCGTCATCCCACTTCTCCTTGTCTCAACCGTTCATGTCGATGCGTTCTTGACGCAACGCCGCATTACAGCACAGGAAAGTGGCGATTCCTGCTGGTCAGTGCCTAGGGTTTGCCCGTGACGGTTGCATCAAGTTGTCACCGCCATTCAGTTGAATTGCACGCAGCTCGGCGCGCGACTGCT
>CAYSMM010000317.1:0-2977 GCA_964432095.1 uncultured Burkholderiaceae bacterium
ACTATGGCCCGCTTTGGCCAACTGAGGTGCCGCTGCCAATGTAGGTGCGAACAGGAGGGCAGATGTCAGGCGGAGACTGGAAAGAGATGTACGTCGGCGTGCTGCGAGGTGACGCAGTCTTGGTCCAGCACCATATCGAAAGCGGCGTTGACCCCAACTACCAGCACCCCGAGATTTTGTGCACACCGCTCGTGGCCAGCATCATCGAGGGTCATGACGAGATCGCGCTGTACCTGCTCGAACACGGCGCTGACCCGCAGCTGGAGTCGCACTTCAACCAGCTCACTCCCATACAGGCCGCTCGGCGATACAAGCGCAGCGAAGTGTTGGCACGGCTAATCGCGCTTGAAGCCGAGCGCAAAGTTAAACCGCGCATGCAGCTGGCTCGCTGGGTGCAGCGCCTTGCATCTCGCATTGCAGGTGTGTAGATAGGGCGTTTCCTACTCGCGCTGCCAGTCTTGTAGTCCCACGCACAGCGCGCAACGATCAGCAGTACGCTGAACTCCATGCCGTTGCGGCCCAGGCCCACGACAAACCCGCCCGCCTTGGCGCGCACCCATGCAATGCCGCATAGGTAGATTACGCTGAGCACATAGAAGTTGATACTGCCATAAAACCCTACCCTATCAGTGGGGCCATCCTGCCGCGGGGTAGGCGGCCGTCAAGCAGGACGGACCGTGCAGGGCGATCGATCTATATCCGCTTGGCCAGCTCTGCCGCTTTGCCGGTATACGCCGCCGGGGTGAGCGCCAGCAGCCGCTGCTTCTCGGCATCGGGTAAAGCGAGGCCGTGGATGAATTCCTGCATCATCTCGCGCGTGATCACGCGCCCGCGCGTAAAGGCCTTGAGCTGCTCATACGGCTCGGGCAGGCCGTAGCGGCGCATCACGGTTTGCACCGCTTCGCCCAGCACTTCCCACGCAGCATTGAGGTCATCGGCCAGGCGTTGCTCATTGACTTGCAGTTTGCCCAGGCCGCGCGCGAGCGAGTCGTACGCCACCACTGCGTAGCCGAAGGCCACCCCCATGTTGCGCAGCACGGTGCTGTCGGTCAGGTCGCGCTGAAAGCGGCTGATGGGCAGCTTTTCGCTCAGGTGGCGCAGCAGCGCGTTGGCCAGCCCGAGATTGCCCTCAGCGTTTTCAAAGTCAATGGGGTTGACTTTGTGCGGCATGGTGGACGAGCCGACTTCGCCCTCCTTGACGCGCTGTTTGAAGTAGCCCCAGCTGATGTAGCCCCACACGTCGCGTGCAAAGTCGATGAGCACGGTGTTGATGCGCGCCAGCGCGTCGAACAGTTCGGCCATGGCGTCATGCGGCTCGATCTGTATGGTGTACGGGTTGAAGCCGAGCCCGAGTTTTTGCTCGATGACGTTGCGCGAGAAAGCCTCCCAATTCACGCCGGGGTAGGCTGCCAGGTGCGCGTTGTAGTTACCAACGGCACCGTTCATCTTGGCCAGTAGCGGCACCTGCCCGAACCTGTCCATGGCGCGCTCCAACCGGTAGGCGACGTTGGCAACTTCCTTGCCCACGGTGGTGGGGCTGGCGGTCTGGCCATGCGTGCGGCTGAGCATGGGCAGCGCGGCATGTTCGCGTGCCATTGCCTTGAGCGTGGCAAGAATGCTGTTGAGCGCGGGCAGCAGTACCTCGGCGCGAGCACCTTTGAGCATGAGTGCATGGCTGGTGTTGTTGATGTCCTCGCTGGTGCAGGCAAAGTGGATGAACTCGGTGGCTGCTGCCAGCGCAGGTGAGCTTTTTACTTGATCTTTCAGCCAGTACTCCACCGCTTTCACGTCGTGATTGGTGCGCGCCTCGATAGATTTGATGGCGGCGGCGTCGGCCTCGCCAAAGCGCTCGACGATAGCTGCAATGTGAGCACGTGCTTCTGCGGGAAATGGCGTCAGCTCTGGCAGGCCGGCGTCTGACAGCGCCTCCAGCCTAGCCAGCTCGACGCGCACACGGGCGCGCATGAAGGCGGCTTCGGAGAGGTGCCAGCGTAGTGAGTCGGCTTTTTGGGCGTAGCGGCCGTCCAGTGGCGACAAGGCGGTCAGGGGCGAAAGAGTGGTCATAAAGCTGAGGGCGCAGCGCACGGGCAAGCCGCACAACGGTTAAGTGCCAGCGCGTATTATCCGCTGCCCGCGCAGCGCGCCAGGCCTCACCTGTTTGCGGGAGGTGCCGCGCGAAGACCTTCCGCTATACTGAATTCGCACGGTCAGACTCGGTGGCGGCTTAGCAGCAACGCGCACCAGGCCGTCAGCTCACGACTGAAACATTCCTGTCAAGAACATGAAACTGCTCGGCTCCCTCACCAGCCCCTATGTGCGCAAAGTGCGCATCGTGATGGCTGAAAAAAAGATCGACTATCAACTGGTGGAAGAAGACGTATGGTCACCCACCAGCGCCATCCACCAGAGCAACCCGCTGGGCAAGGTGCCCTGCCTCGTCATGCAAGACGGCGAGGCGGTGTTTGACAGCCGCGTGATCGTGGAGTATCTCGACACGCTGTCGCCGGTGTCCAAACTCATCCCGGCCAACGGGCGCGAGCGCGTGGAAGTGCGCACCTGGGAGGCCTTGGCCGATGGTATTTGCGATGCCGCCATCCTGGCTCGGCTGGAGCAAACCTGGGCCGGCCGCACGGCCGAGCAGCGCAGCCAGAAGTGGATTGACCGCCAGATGGAGAAAATCCACGCCGGCCTCAAGGCCATGAGCCACGGCTTGGGCGACAAGCCCTACTGCGCGGGCGTGCACTACACACTGGCCGACATTGCTACCGGTGTGGCGCTAGGCTATCTCGATTTCCGCTTTGCACAGATCGATTGGCGCACGAGCTACCCCAACCTCGCCAAGCTCAGCGAAAAGCTGGTGCAGCGAGTAAGCTTTGCCGACACCGCACCACCCAAATGAACATCAATCGTATATTTGTCATACTCTAGTGACTATAATGCCTTTACTGGTATTTACCAGAGCAGTAAAGACTAATTA
>CAYSMM010000318.1:0-1340 GCA_964432095.1 uncultured Burkholderiaceae bacterium
GGCTTTGGAGCGAGCGGCTCTCGCAGATTCTTGGACAGCCCGTCGTGGTGGAGTACAAGGCCGGCGCGGGTGGCTCTATCGGCGCGGAGTTCGTAGCCAAGGCGCCGGCGGATGGCCACACGATTTTGTTGGCCAACACTGGAACCATGGTGATCAACCCAGCGCTGTACACCAAGCTGCCGTACGACATGAAGAAGGACTTCGCGCCGATCGCACGCACCGCACAGCAACCCCTTGCGTTCATCGTGCATCCCACGGTGCCAGCCAAGACGCTGCCCGAGTTCATTGCCTATGCCAAAGCCAACCCCGCCAAGCTCAACTACGCGTCGGCCGGCAATGGCGGCATCTCACACCTGGTGCCCGAGATGTTCAAGAAGGAGAGCGGTATTTTCATGGTGCACATTCCCTATCGTGGTAGTGCGCCCGCGTTTACCGATTTGATCGGCAATCAGGCGCAGTTCATGGCTGAGAGCGTGCCGCAAGCTGCCCAGTACCACAAGCAAGGCAAGGTGCGTGCTTTGGCGGTAACCAGCCGCGAGCGCAACAGCGCGCTGCCCGACGTTCCCACCGTGATGGAGCAAGGCATCAAGAATTTCGAGGTAGTGGGCTTCTACGGCGTGCTCGCGCCGGCTGCAACACCCAAGGACGTGGTGGCCAAGCTGTCGCAGGCATTTCAGCAGGTGCTGGAGACGCCGGATATTCGCAACCGCATGGTGTCGCAAGGCGCCGACCCGGCGTTCCTCGGCGCCGATGCATTCGCGAAGTTCCTGGACGGCGAGTACCCGCGCTGGGCCAAAGCAGTGAAAGATTCCGGAGCGAAATTGGATTAATACTCAATTCTGTATAAGCATGTTACTGGTTTATAAATAATCATTAAAGCACTTATACATCATATAGTATCTACATTACTAGACATTACCTGACACCCATCATGAGCAAAGCCGTTCGCCTGTCGGAGAAGTGGTTTCATCGCGCGCTATGGTTAATTGCCTTCGTGTTTGCAGGATTCCTCATCGGCCTGGGTGGTTTGGTGGTGAGTGATCTTCCGCGCGTGGACGAGGCCGCAAAGCTTGAAGACTTCATGGACGCCGCACGCGCCAACAGCCTGCGGGCAGGCATCAAGGCAGCCGAACAAGACATCAAGCAGCGAGACGAAGAGCAGCAGCAGGCGCAACTGGTGCTGCAAGCCGCGCAAAGCCGTGCTGCAAACGCGCGCGACACTTTCAACAACTGGGTCGCCACCCGCCGCTCCACGGGCGATGCGTCGCAGGACGAAGAGCTGATCCGCCGCACGCGCGAGCTCGATAGCCTCAAAGAGCTGGAACGCAAAGCGCAGGAAA
>CAYSMM010000318.1:1350-2948 GCA_964432095.1 uncultured Burkholderiaceae bacterium
AGGTATTTCGCAAGGCAGACTGAACGCGCAGCGCAACCTGGACCGCCAGCAAACCAGCCTTCGTGATCTGGAGCGTGAAGCGCAAACTCAGCTCGATCACGCCTTGCGCAAGCAAGAGCTGCGCGTGTTCCTGATGCGACTGGCATTGACTCTGCCCTTGTTGCTGCTGGCGGCCTGGCTGTTTGCCAAAAAACGCAAGAGTACGTATTGGCCCTTCGTGTGGGGCTTCATCCTGTTTGCGCTATTTGCATTTTTCGTGGAGCTGGTGCCTTACCTGCCGAGCTATGGCGGCTACGTGCGCTACGCTGTCGGCATCGTCTTGACTGCTGTGGCCGGTGTGTACGCCATTGGCGCGCTGCAGCGCTACCTAGCGCAGCAAAAAGAGGCCGAAGCGCGGCCCGATTTGGAGCGCCGCAAGGAGTTGAGCTACGAACTGGCACAGGCACGCCTGTCTAAAGGCATTTGCCCCGGATGTGAGCGTCCCGTGGATTTGAAAGATACATCACGCAAGTTCTGCATGCACTGTGGCATCTGCCTGTTCAACGATTGCGTGAGTTGCAATGCGCGCAAGCAAGCGTTTGCGCGCTACTGCCATGCGTGTGGCATAGCAGTGGCGCCACCAGCCGGTAATGGCGGGAGTGCCGCTTAACCCGTGATCTCGTCGCGCTTGCTGCGCTCGCGCTCCATGCGGCGCAATTCCACGCATTGCGCGTGATTGGCAAAGTGCGGTTTGCTGCATTCGCGCTTCATGCAGCGCACATATGCAACCAGGTAACGGCGATCACACGCCTCTTTGGGGGCAGCAGCCACTGCGCCCACGCGTGAGCCTTGCGTACCGGATGCAGTGCGCACTTCAACCGGTGCAGGGTCCTGCTTGCCCATGTTGAACACCGAGCCCACGGAAGACTCGATAACCCCTGGCTCTTCACGAGCCTCTTTGGCGGCAGGCTTCTCTGCGTTCTTACTCACAACTTTCGCAGAAGCTGATTTACTGGCCGGCTGAGGCTTGGGTACTGTCTTGGCTACTACAGCTGCGGCCTCAGTGACCTTGGCGGCGTTGGCTATGTCTGATGGAGTTTGTACATCGGGCCTGTCACTTGGGGTTTGAGGATCAGTACGGGCAGGTGCTGCATCCTTCACGCCATCATTGGCTATATCCCTGACCTCTTCACGGCTTGCACCAAAACCCAAACCCGACTGAGAGGATTGCGGTGAATTGGCAGAATCCTGAGCTGCAACGGCCATCGGTGGCTTGGCTACAGCTTGCGGCGCACCGGCACCTTCGGGCTTGCCGCGCGGCACGAACATCATGCCCACTGCAATGATCGCGATGAGAGCGCTGGCGCCCACAAGCCACTTGCCGCGGCCCGCTGTCTGCGGCTGCAAGCGGCGCAAGGCCTGCTCGGTACGCGCAGCTCGGTCGCTGTGCAGCTGTGCAGGA
Source organism: uncultured Burkholderiaceae bacterium (assembly GCA_964432095.1). GTDB lineage: Bacteria > Pseudomonadota > Gammaproteobacteria > Burkholderiales > Burkholderiaceae_C > CAYSMM01. The sequence continues at coordinate 2,792 of CAYSMM010000318.1, forward strand.
ATCGTGGGCACTGCGGAGTTTTCGTCATTTACAGGCAAGTCCACACTGGGCTCTTGCGTTGCGGGCATGCGCGGCGTTGGCGTCGTGGGCTCATAAGAATGTGCGGGCTCTGCGTGGGTCGCTGCCGCAACCACATTCAGCGCAGGCGCAGGGGCTG
>CAYSMM010000319.1:0-2932 GCA_964432095.1 uncultured Burkholderiaceae bacterium
TCCGCATCGCCAAAGGCCACTTCACCCCCGAGCGCCACTTCGGTTTTGAAGGCGCCGCATGGTACTGGCATTTTGTAGACGTGGTGTGGATTGGGCTGTATATCGTCGTCTACTGGCTGTAAGGCAAACGTTGACTCAGCGCTACGCCGGCGCCCAATCCCTCACGAATAAACCATAGTCACCTTAGTCACAAAAAAGCGCCGCAAGACGGCGCTTTTTTGTGACGGGATCGAGTTAAGTGAGGTTGGAGTGTTGATACTCTATTGACTATCATGCCGTTACTGGTAGTGTATAAAGCAGTGACGGCATGATACAAATGAGAGTATTTATAGTTTAGCGAATCGGTACACCAGTGGGCTGGATATAGCCGAGTGCGTAAAGCAGCATGATGATGAGAAACAGCGTCACCGAAAACCCCACGCGAAAGCCGAGCGCGGTGGCCATACGCTTGCCGGCCTTGGCGTCCTTGCCGCCCTTGATCATGAACAGCAGCGCCGAGAACAGGCTGCCGAGAATCAGTACAAATGCGATGATGACGAACACTTTCATACAGTGATTATCGCGCTCGAGCCGTACGCGTTGTACAAATTAATCCGATACTGCAACGCATTGTCATGTCTTCCCGCACCCGGTTCATCATCGTACTCGTTGCCGCGCTCATCGGTGTGGCAGTCACGGTGTCGCTCGGCCGCTGGCAGCTCTCACGCGCTGCACAAAAGGAGGCGATAGCTGCACAGATCGACGCACGCAAGACCGAGCCTGCGCTGGGTAATGCAGCGCTCGTCAGTGCCTTGCGTGGTGCTGCAAGTGCAAGCCACTCCAGTGGCTCGGCAGCCATGCTGGCCGAGTTGCACTACCGCAGCGTCGCATTGCGCGGTACCTGGCTTGCGCAGCACACGGTGTATCTCGACAACCGGCAAATGGACAACCAGCACGTGCGCGCGCAGCCCGGCTTTTTCGTAGTGACACCACTCAAGCTTGCAGGCAGCGACGCGGTGCTGCCGGTGCAGCGTGGCTGGGTGCCGCGCGACGGGCGAGACCGCACACGGCTGCCCGCGATCGCCACGCCCTCCGGTGAGGTGGCGATTACCGCGCGCATCGCCCCGCCGCCCGCAAGGCTGTATGCGTTTTCGGGTGCGGACTCTGGGAGTATTCGGCAAAATCTCGACTTAGAAAGTTTCTCGCGCGAGGTGGGCGTGCCGCTGCCTGCACTGTCGCTGCAACAACTGCAAGACGCTGCGCATGACGGCGACGGTTTGCTGCGCGACTGGCCGCAGGTTGCCAGCGGCGTTCACAAGCACTACGGTTACGCCGCGCAGTGGTTTGGCCTCGCGGCATTAATAGCAGGGTTGTATGTCTGGTTCCAGCTCATCCGTCCAAGACTCAAACGGTGCTAGTGCTAGCGTCAGCACGCAGTCACCACAAGCCAAGCCGCGTCGCAGCTCGCGCATGCTGTGGCTGGTGGTACTGGCCTGTGCCGCGCCGGTGCTGGCAAGCTACTTCATGTATTACGTGGTGCGTCCCGAGGGCCGCACTAACTATGGTGAGCTCATCAGCCCGCCGCGTGATTTACCCACCAGCGCAGCACTGCCCATCACCAACCTGCAAGGCCAGCCGGTCAGTCTGCAACAGCAAGTCAAGGGCAACTGGCTGTTACTCACAGTGGACAGCGCCGCATGCGCCGAGCCGTGCAAGCAAAAGCTCTACTGGATGCGGCAGCTCAAGATCGCGCAAGGTAAAGATAAGGAGCGCGTAGACCGTGTACTGTTCATCACCGACAGCGCCCCACTTGAAATCATGACGATGCGCGAGTACGAAGGCACCGTGTTCCTGCGTGCCAGGCGTGATGATCTTGCGCGCTGGCTGCCGGCAGGCGAGGGCGCGCAGCTTGAAGACCATATTTTTGTGATGGACCCCTTCGGCAACGTGATGATGCGTTACCCCAAGAACGCGGACGCCAATAAAATCAAGCGCGATATCTCCAAGCTTTTGCGTGCCAGCACACACTGGCACAAAGAGTCGCCGCCTAAGCTTTAGCGGGCTGATTCATGAACGATCAAAACCTGACCTGGCAGTTCTCGTTGCAAGCCGCGCAAGGCCTGGCCTGGCTGGCAGTACTGGCCGTGGTGTTCTTCGCGGGCATGCGCGTGAATCTTGCCAAGCTGGTGGGCCTAACCGCGTTTCTCACGCTCGATCTCATCATGTTTGGTGCATTCGTGCGCCTATCCGACTCGGGTCTCGGCTGCCCCGACTGGCCCGGCTGCTATGGCCAGTTCACACCGCTGGCCGCGAAAGATCAGATCGCTGCTGCCGTAGCAGTACAAGGAGGTGAGCATGGCTGGGTGAGCAACACCAAAGCGTGGATCGAGATGATCCATCGCTACTGGGCCACATTCATCGGCGTGCTCATCATCGTGATCGTGGCGCGTGTGCTGATCGACCGGCGCAAGGGGGGGCAACTGCTGCGCTCACAGCGCCAGCCGATGTCCTTGGCGTTGCCGTTATTCGTACTCGCTACCGTCATCGTGCAAGGCCTGTTCGGCAAGTGGACAGTGACGTACAAACTCATGCCCTGGGTGGTGACGGCGCATCTGCTGGGCGGCATGCTGCTGTTCAGCCTGCTGGTGTGGCTGGCGCTGCGCCACACTTATGGCCTTGCACGTGTGGGCGTTGCGCCGGGCTTGCGCATGTGTGCCGTAGCGTCAATCGCGGTGGTGGTGCTGCAAATCGCGCTGGGCGGCTGGGTGAGCACCAATTACGCGGCGCTGGCATGCAGCGACGCATTTCCGCTATGCCAGGGCAGCGCCTGGCCGGCCATGGATTTTGCAAACGGCTTTGATCTCTCGCGCAACATGGGCCAGGCGGACGGCGGCGCCATCATCAGCTTGCAGGCGCTCACGGCGATACACTTTGTGCATCGCACGTTAGCCTA
>CAYSMM010000320.1:0-1355 GCA_964432095.1 uncultured Burkholderiaceae bacterium
TGACACTTTATCTACAAAATTTCTAAACTGCAAGCCAGTCGAGTTCACAGAACTCGAGGTACGGGGTACGGGGTTTCACTGCACCGGTTTGGCGATCACACCGCTTATGCTTGTGTGGCATGACTTACCCGGTCAATTTTGTTGATGAGTTCCATTGATCAACTTATTCAGGAGCACACATGAACATCCATCGCCGTTTGGTACCTGCTGTAATCGCAGCTATGGGTTTGGCTGCAGCCGGCTTGAGTAACACTGCGCAAGCACAAACCAAGTGGGATTTGCCCACCGCCTACCCTGCCACCAACTTTCATACCGTCAACATCTCACAGTTTGCAGCAGATGTGGACAAGGCAACTGCCGGCAAGCTCAAGATCACGGTGCACCCCGGCGCGTCGCTGTTCAAGGCGCCCGAGATCAAGCGCGCCGTGCAAGGCGGACAGGCGCAGGCCGGTGAAATTCTGCTGGCCAACTTTCAAAATGAGTGGCAGTTGTTCGGCGCCGATGGTCTGCCTTTCCTGGCTGACAGTTACGAGGAAGCCGCCAAGCTGTGGCGCGCGCAAAAGCCTTTGCTGGAGAAAAAGCTTAATGAGCAAGGGATGATGGTGCTGTTCTCGGTGCCGTGGCCGCCACAGGGTCTGTACTCCAAAAAGCCCATTGCCGGCGCGGCCGATCTCAAGGGCATCAAGTGGCGTGCGTACAGCCCGGCCACTTCGCGTATCGCAGAGCTTGTGGGCGCACAACCCGTGACGGTGCAGGCCGCGGAGGTATCACAAGCGTTTGCCACCGGTGTAGCCGAGAGCATGATGAGTTCGGGCTCCACTGGCTGGGACGCGAAGCTGCACGAGCATGTGAAGCAGTGGTACGACCTGCAAGCCTGGCTGCCCAAGAATGCGGTGATCGTCAACAAGGCTGCGTTTGATGCACTCGATGCAGCGACCAAGCAGGCGGTGCTCAAGGCTGCAGCCGATGCTGAAACGCGCGGCTGGGCCGCAAGCCGCACGGCCAATACCGAAACGCTGGACAAGCTCAAGGGTGCGGGCATGCAGATTCTGCCGGCTTCGCCACAACTGAAGGCCGACATGAAGAAAGTTGGCGAGACGATGCTGAAAGAATGGCTGGATAAAGCTGGCCCCGAGGGTAAGGCGCTTGTTGACGCATTCAATAAATAATTCAGCGCTGCGCTTCAAACAAGTACATGCGCAAGCTGCTTGATGCCTTGTACGAAGGCGCAGCCTGGCTGGCTGCGCTGTGCATGATTGGCGTACTGGTGATGGTGCTGCTCTCAATTCTCGGGCGGCTGCTCGGCTTTCATGTTCGCGGCACCGATGCCTACGCCGGCTACTGCATAGCGGCAG
>CAYSMM010000320.1:1365-2931 GCA_964432095.1 uncultured Burkholderiaceae bacterium
GGCGCTCGCACACACGCTCAAGCGCGGCGAGCACATCCGCGTGACGCTGCTCGTCACGCGCCTGACTGGCCGCGCGCATCATCTCATGGAAATGTGGGCGTTGAGTGCAGCGGTGCTGCTCGCGGGCTTGTTTGCGTTGTTCTCGGTACGACTGGCGGTTCAGTCGTACCGTTTTCACGATATCTCTACCGGCAACGACGCCACGCCGCTGTGGGTTCCGCAACTCGCCATGGCGGTAGGCACGCTTATTTTGCTGATTGCCTTTATCGACGAGTGGGTGCTACAACTCTCCGGCCAGCGCAGCAGATCAGGCAGCGGTGACGAGACATTGCACAATGAGTGAATTCGTTCTCACCCTGCTACTCATCGTTGCGCTGTTTGCGCTGCTCGGAACAGGCGTCTGGATCGGTCTCACACTTGCTGGTGTGGCCTGGATAGGCATGGAGTTGCTCACCTCGCGCGCGGGTGGCGATGCAATGGCCGTCACGATCTGGGGCAGTGCATCGAGCTGGACTCTCACTGCGCTCCCACTGTTCATCTGGATGGGCGAGATTTTGTTTCGCACCAAACTGTCTGAAAGCATGTTCAAAGGCCTGGCACCCTGGGTGAACTGGCTGCCTGGCCGTCTTCTGCACACCAATGTGATCGGCTGCGCCATCTTCGCTGCGGTATCGGGCTCATCGGCTGCTACCTGCGCCACCATCGGCAAGATGAGCCTTCCTGAGCTCAAAAAGCGCAGCTATCCAAGCGGCATCACCATCGGCTCGCTTGCCGGTGCGGGCACACTTGGGCTGTTGATTCCGCCGTCTATCATCATGATTGTGTATGGTGTTGCCGCCGAGGTGTCGATTGCCAAACTTTTCATCGCGGGTGTAGTGCCTGGCCTGCTGCTGGCTGCACTGTTCTCGGGCTACATTGGGCTGTGGGCGCTGCTCAACCCGGGCCAGGTACCAGCCCCGGACGTACGCCTATCACTGATGCAAAAGCTCAAAGAGTCGCGCCATCTCATCCCGGTGGTGCTACTCATTACTGCGGTGCTGGGCAGCATCTACTCGGGCATCGCCACCGCTACCGAGGCTGCAGCGGTGGGCGTGGTGGGTTCGCTGGTGTTGTCTGCGGTGCAGGGTTCGCTGTCTTGGCAAACATTCAAGCAGTCGCTGCTCGGCGCAACGCGCTTGTACTGCATGATTGCGCTCATCCTGATGGGTGCGGCTTTCCTCACACTGAGCATGGGTTACATCGGGTTGCCACGGCAGTTGGCAGAATGGGTGTCAGGTCTGGGGCTCACCCCGTTCATGCTCATCATTGCTCTAGCGGTGTTCTACATCATCCTGGGCTGTTTTCTCGACGGCATCTCCATGGTGGTGCTCACCATGGGCGTGCTATTGCCCACTGTGCAGGCTGCTGGCCTAGACCTCATCTGGTTTGGCATCTTCATCGTGATCGTGGTGGAGATGGCGCAAATCACCCCACCCGTGGGCTTTAATTTGTTCGTGCTGCAAGGCATGACCGGGTCCGAGATCACCTACATTGCTCGCGTCACAACACCATTCTTTATGATGATGT
>CAYSMM010000321.1:0-2927 GCA_964432095.1 uncultured Burkholderiaceae bacterium
CGACGGAAGTGATCACGCGCGGTCTGATTTCATTGCGTGACACACGCACGCCGCGTGCGGCCAAGCTGGTGGGTGGCCTGGTGCTGGCTTACGCCTTGAGCCCACTAGACCTGATGCCAGATTTCATTCCGGTGCTGGGCGCGCTGGACGATCTCCTCATCATCCCCGCAGGTATTGCGCTGGTCGTGCGTTTGACACCGCGCCAGCTCTGGGACGAAGCATTGCAGCACGCCGAAACCTGGCATCAGAGCTTACCGCGCGTGCTGTGGGGAGTGCTGATCGTGTTGCTGCTTTGGTTGCTGATGATGCTGGTATTTGCGGTTTGGCTTTTCAGTCAAAGGCCATTGGTGTAACGTGCGACATGCGCATCGGCTTCCTGCCAGATTGCGCGCCCAGGTTTACCCGCAAGCGACCCCACAAGAGGCTCCGTAGAAGGATGTGCAGCGGGTATGAGTTGAACAACACGACAGGCTAGGGCCACCGACGCCGCGCTTGCTGCGTTCGGCCAGCGTTGCGTGGATTGGCGCTAGAGCAAACATGAGCAAAGACGAGCGGCAACCCCGCAATACCGCGCAACTGAACTCGCCCGACTGGGTGCCGACGGTGACGAATGTTCGCGAGGGAGATGTTCACTATGCACGCACGGTGATCGAGGGCGAACGCCGCGGGCCGCAGATGCTGGTGGCGTGTGAGATGAGTGTTGAAACCCTGGACTGGCTGTCCGAGCGTTTCGACGTTCATTATCAGCCCACGGTCGCGCGCGACAGTGCTGCGTTCAACAAGGCCGCGGCCTCTGCGGTTGCCCTCGTCGTGGACGACCAGGTGCCCATCGACGGCGATTTGCTGAGCAGGGCGCCGCAACTCAAGGCGGTGGGTTGCCTTGCGGCTACGGCCGGCCTGGTGGACGTGCGCGCCTGCGAGCGAGCCAACGTGCTGGTATTCAGCACGAGCGCACCGTTTGCGCAGGCAGTGGCCGAGTACGTGCTCGCCAGCGCCATGCTGCTGCGCCGGGGCGTGTTCGGAGCGTCGCTCGATGTGGCGGCCGGGCGTTGGCCGCAGCGCGAGTTGTCGCACGGGCGCGAGCTACTCGGCGCAACACTCGGCATCATCGGCTTTGGGGCCGTGGGTCAGCATGTGGCGGCGCTGGCGCAGCCGCTGGGCCTCAAGGTGCTGGCGCATGACCCCGCAATTCCCATGGACGACGCGCTGTGGGCCAAGCGCGCCGTGCACGCAAGCTTCCTGGGCGACCTGCTGCGTCAAAGCGACATCATCAGCATCCACCTCCCGAGTCTGCCCGGCACCCACTACCTCATCGACGAGCATGCCTTCGCCGCCATGAAGCCCGGCGCGCTGTTGATCAACACCTCGCACGGCAAGGCGCTCGACGAGCCAGCGCTGGTGCGTGCGCTGGAGCAGGGGCAGATCGGCGGCGCAGTGCTCGACCGTTTTTCCACCGAGCCGCTGGTTGAGGGTTCGCCGCTTGCGCGATTTAGCAACGTGTTGCTCACGCCTCACATCGCAGGGCGCACGCAAGAATCCATGCAGCGCGCGTCGCGCAAAGTGGCCGAGCAAATTGCCGAGGCTCTGTCTCTCAGCGCTGGGGTATGAGATGCATCCACGCTGATACTGTAGGCACTTACATGCTATTACTGGTTTATTCGTGGGCTGTAACGGTGCTGTACAAATACTAGTATCAATAGTTTCGATGTGGCGCACACACTGCACAATCGGCCTTGCGTGCAATGCGCACTTCCGTCCACTCCATGCTGCGGGCATCCAGCATCAGCAAGCGCCCGGCCAATGATGAGCCCATACCAGCCGCCAGCTTCAGCGCCTCGGCTGCCTGCATGGTGCCCATGATGCCGGTGAGCGGCGCGAACACCCCCATGACCGCGCACAGTGCGTCTTCGGCGCCGCTGCCAGGTGCAAACAGGCAGGCATAGCAGGGCGATGCCGCGTCGCGCGGGTCGTATACGCTGATCTGAGCGTCGAACTTCACCGCTGCTGCGCTGACTAGCGGCTTGCCGTGTCGCATACAGGCAGCATTGACAGCATGGCGCGTGGCGAAGTTGTCGCTGCAATCCAGCACCACATCGGCGGCTGCAACCCATGCGTCGAGCGAAGCTTTGTCTGCGCGTGCAACCACGGGCACCACCTTCACCTCGTGGTTGAGTGCGGCCAGTTGTGCGCGGCCGCTCTCGGCCTTGGGCACACCGACGCTGGCCTCGCGGTGCAGAATCTGCCGCTGCAAGTTGGTGAGATCCACCGTGTCATGGTCGACCAGCGTGAGCATACCCACGCCGGCGGACGCGAGGTACATCGCGGCCGGCGAGCCCAGGCCGCCCGCGCCAATCACCAGCATATGCGCCGCGCAAATGCGTGCCTGGCCTTCGACGCCCAGCTCGTTGAGCAGAATGTGGCGACTGTAGCGTAGCAGTTGATCGTCGTTCAAGTCCATCATCAGGCACACAGCATAGCGGGTTTCACGTGATCGACACGCCGTTGGCGCGCGCATGAAAAAGCCGCCCGGAGGCGGCTCAGCTGTCACGCCGCTCAAGGCGACGGGTGGATCAGCGATGATGACGCGTTATTTCACTTTGGATTCGGCCAGCGCACGCTCGCTTTGCTCGATGGACGCCTTCACGGGCTTGCCCTTCAATTGGTTGAGCGCTTGCGCGAGCTGGAAGTCATCGGCAGAGCCGAACTTCGGGATGCGGCGGCGATCTTCAGGCTTCTTGGCTTGCTCTTCTTCCCATTTCTTGCGGGCTTCCTCACGCGCTTTCTCGCGTTCTGCGTCTTTCGTGGCCGTGGCGTTGCCCTTGTCGGCATTGAGATGCTTGTCGAGATCGGCCTCGCGCATGCGGAACGCGGCGGTGATGTTGCCTTCGGCGGTTTCGTCCAGCCACACGTCGGGCACGATGCCCTTG
>CAYSMM010000322.1:0-2910 GCA_964432095.1 uncultured Burkholderiaceae bacterium
CATACTGGCCGGCTGCCTTAATAGCTGCACCCAGTTTGTTGATCTGATCGGCCACAAACTTCTTGTGGCCTTCGGGCGTGAGGCGGTCGTCATTCACGATAATGTTGCCCACATCCTCTTGCTTCTTCACAAATGCTGGGTCTTTCAGCGCGAGCTTGAGCGCAGCATTGAGCTTCTCGGTAATCGCCTTGGGCGTGCCTTTGGGTGCATAAATGGCATGCCAGATCGTCAGGTTGAAACCCTTGAGACCAACCTCATCCAGTGTCGGCAAATTGGGGAATGGTGCCAGGCGCTTGGGCGTGGTCACCGCAAAAGCCTTGATGGTGTTGCCTTGAATCTGCTGCGCGGTATTGGTGGTTTGGTCGCACATCAGATCAACCTGGCCGCCAACCAGATCGGTCATGGCCGGAGCGGTGCCACGGTAAGGCACGGTCGTCATATCCACTTGCATGGCTTGCTGAAACATCAGTCCGCATAGATGCGAGGCAGAGCCCAGTCCCGCATTGGCAAGGTTGATCTTGCCCTTGTTCTGATTCATCCAGCCCTTGAGCTCAGTGAAGTTAGACACCGGCAGCGTGGGCTTGCCGACCAGCGTCATGGGTGACTCATTGATCATGCCGAGGTATTCGAAATCCTCCAGCGGTTTGTAGCGCAGGTTGCGGTACAAACCAGCCGTTGCAGCCATACCGATGTGCCAGAGCAGCACGGTATGGCCGTCGCTGGCCGCAGTGGCAACCTTGGTGGCGCCAATCGTACCGCCGGCGCCGGGCGCGTTCTCCACCAGAACTTGCTGGCCGATATGCGGGCGCATGGCCTCGGCCAGATCACGCGCCACCTTGTCGGTGGGGCCACCAGCCGCAAACGGCACCACAAAGGTGATGGGTTTGCTGGGGAAGCTCTGTGCAGCAGCAGTTGCGGCCAGAGCAATCGCGATGGCACCCGCCAGCGCGTGCTTAAGAACGTTCAGGGTCTTCATGCTCTCTCCTCGAATGTCGGCAGTACGTGTCACTAAACACAGCAATTATCCGCCGCTCAAGCGCCACATGCTCTGCGGCTTTTACGTAAGGGCTTGCCAGTGAAACCCTTTGCCTGCCTCCGTAACTGCGGGCGCAGATTTGCAATTGCAGCAACGGCTGCGGCTGCCGTAACGCTTGCAATCCCGCGCCATCGGAGTAAATTGCTTATGCACCGGCTCAGTCATTCGCGTTGCTGCGCGGCAAGAACTGGCGCCATCCACAATCCATGGCAACCCAAAGAGGGGGATGATCATGAGACGAAGTACTTGTGTGCTGCTGGCCGTGGTGGCTTCATTCGTGGCATCCGGCTGCACAAGCCTGGCACCTCAGGCCAGTGTTGATGACGATATCGACCACGCCAAAGTAGCGGCGATCGAGCGCATTGCCACCGACCGCGGGGTAAAGGTGTATTGGCTCAACTATCCCCGTAAGCGCAGCGGTTGAGGCCGCACGCACGACAGCGACCAGCGGCTACGGGTACTTACTTATAGCTGCGCGCGTCCTCGATCAGTTTGCCGTCACGTGGCAGGCTGCCGGGTGCGTGCAGCCGCACATCTGCGCGCAGCTTGGTGATATCGCGCACCGACTTCGCAATCTCATCGGCCAACTCGGCTTGCGCATCGTCCACCTCGCACAACAGCGCGAGTTGATCATTAGCCATCTCACCGCTCACCACCAGCCGCGCCTGACGCACCTGCGGGTGACGCTTCATGACCTCTTGCACCTGCGTGGCATGCACGAACATGCCGCGCACCTTGGTGGTTTGGTCGGCCCGGCCCAGCCAGCCCCTGATCCGTACGTTGGTGCGCCCGCAAGGTGAAACTCCGCTGAGTACAGCCGTGAGATCTCCAGTAGAAAACCGGATAAGCGGGTATACCCTATTGAGTGTGGTCACTACAAGCTCACCCACCTCACCGTCGTGCACGGGTGTTCCACTTCCGGGCTGCACCACTTCGAGAATTACGTCTTCATCCATCACCATGCCGGGGTTAGGTTTGCCGTCGGCACCCTTCGTCTCGTATGCGATCAGTCCCACGTCGGCGGTGCCAAACATTTGCAGCACCTGCACCCCCCGCGCAGCAAACCAGTCGCGCAGGCTGGGCGGAAAAGCCTCACCGCTCACCAAAGCCTTGCGTATGCTCGACGTATCAGTGCCGGTTTCGTCGGCCTTTTCAAGCAGTATTCGCAAAAAGCTTGGGGTCCCCAGGTAAGCGTTGGGCCTCAAGTCTGCAATCGCTTGCAGCTGAAGTTCGGTTTGCCCTACGCCAGCCGGAATCACCTCACAGCCTATGGCTAGCGCGCCGCTTTCCATCATGCTACCCGCAGGGGTAAGGTGGTAGCTGTAGCAGTTGAGTACACGGTCACCGCGCCTAAAGCCTGCAGCATGCATGGCGCGCGCGCAGCGCCAGTAGTTGGAGGACGTGCCCTCAGGCTCATAGATGGGCCCTGGCGACTGAAAAATCTTCCCTACTGCACCGTCCGTTTGCACCACCAGGCCGCCAAACGGGCGTGTTGCAGACTGCATGGCTTTGAGGTCTGCCTTGCGAACTACGGGCAAGGTGGCCAATGCCTTGCGGCTGTTGATGCTGGCGGCATCCACGTCGCGCAGCGACTCCGCGTAAGCCGCAGTATTGGCCTTGGCGTAGGCCACGTGGCGCGCGAGCGCAGCCATCAGCTCGCCTTCACGCTGCTCAGGCGAGCGGATTTCCAGTGTGTCGTAATAGTCGTAATCGGGCACGTCACTCATATAGGGCTCATCCCAGTATTTGCCGCTGTGTTTTCTTGGGGAGCCCAGACAGCACCAAGCGGTATGAGTCGCTCACCAAGGCTTTTAGTTCTGCGAGCGGTAAAGCCCTGGCGTTTTGCACCTGCACCCATTTGACGCGGGCAAGGT
>CAYSMM010000323.1:0-2896 GCA_964432095.1 uncultured Burkholderiaceae bacterium
AATCCACAGCGAGGCTCAATCGCCGTGCTGCTTGTGGGTAAAGCTGCATCGCTACCGTCACATGCGTGCCGCACAGCGCCACCCGTAGGGCAGTCTGCTGACCCGACGGTAGCGCACGTACAGCCTCCTCGGCGATATGCAGAAAGCGCACGTCCGGCGCTAGCGCCGCGACCATTTCGTCAAACCAGAAGTGCGCGGTATTGCACGGCATGGCCAGCACCGTGGCACCCGCGTTGATGCAATGCTGCGCAGCGCGAATGAGTGCCGGCAAGGGCGACGGACCGCGGCCCTCCCACGCCGGGATGCGTAGCGGAATCTGCGTGTCAGCCACCATCACCACCGCAATATGCTGCGGGTCATCCACCGCCGGTGTGCGCTCAATCACCTTGCGATAAAAGTCATGTGTGGCCAGGGGCCCCATTCCGCCCACGATTCCTAGTGTTTTCATTCGATCAGTCTAAGGGTAAGGGCGGAATGGGGAATGTCCCAATCCCCAGCGGGGCAGCGCTGCAAGCGCCCGCCCCATGCCACCGATGATGCCTAGCGTTCTCATGAATGGATTGTGATCGCTGCGCCGCCTGCTGTTTGCAGCGTTGCGCACCATCGCGCTTCGGCTGCATTCATATAGCTGAGTAACACTGCGCCAGGTCGCAATCCAATTGCGCGATGTGCTGCCTCGATGCGCTCAATCTGCGGGTGTTCAAAGCTGATGCCCGTCAACAGCAAACCGCTGCCTGGCATGTGCGTTGTGGGGTGCAGTTCACCCCACCCGATCAGTGTAGGAATCAAGCCGCCTTCATGCAAAGCACCATCGGGCCGCACGGAGATCTGCCAGCGCAACTCGCCACGCGAGGCTTGCAGTGCAGCACCCATGTCGTACGGGCACGCCTTTAGCGCCTCTTCGAGGTTCGGAACGCTCACCACAAAGTGCACAAGTCTGGGTTCAACGGCGACCTGCTGCAAACGCTGTGCGTCGTCCATGCCAAACCAGCGCGGGTGTGTGGGCCTGGGCGCTGCCGGATTGATGGCGATGATTTCTGCATACGCACCGTTGCCCACTGAGAACACGCGGTTGTGAGTGCCCATCAAGGGGTGCTCACCCCCCGGGCCGGGCGTGATGCCCAGCATGCTCTCGCACCATGCCACGCCTTGCTCAAGCGTGGCCGCATGCACCACCAGGTGGTCGATCTGCGCTCTTGCGACATTCACAACGCAACCTGCCCGCGCACAACGGTGACGCACTCGCCACCCACATGCACACTGCCGTCGTCTGCGCGATCGAGATACACCCGACCCTCGCGCCCGAGTGCCGCGCCTTGGGCAGCGATGTAATGTGCCGGTGCGTGGCCCAGAGCCATCAGCCACTGCGCAACGCTCGCATTGAGGCTGCCAGTGACCGGGTCTTCATCGATGCCCGAGGGGCTTGCAAAGCCGCGCAGCTCAAACGCGCACTCGCTGCCAGCAGCATGCGCACCAATCACCCCCACCTTAAGCAATTGCTTTAAGCGCACAAAGTCGGGCTTGAGTTGCAGCACGCGCTCGGCGCTTTCTATCAGCAGCGCAGCCCACTGTGGCCCGTTGTCCAGCAGCGCGTGGGCCATCACCTCTGAGCGATGTAGGCCTAGCGCGGCACACAGCACATCGAGTGTCAAATCATCAATCGTCAATATCTGCATGGACGGCGCCTCAAAGGCCAGCCGTGTGCCTGTGCGATGAACCCGAATCAGGCCCTTGGCGCATTGCTGTACCACTACACCTTGCGAGCGCGGAGCACCGCCTTGCTGCAGCCATGCATGGCACGTGCCCAGCGTCGGGTGTCCGGCAAACGGCAACTCACCCCCTGGTGTAAAGATCCGCACACGGTAGTCTGCCGCTGCATCGGTGGGTTTGAGCACGAAAGTGGTTTCAGAGAGATTCGTCCATCTCGCGAACGCCTGCATCTGCGCATCGGTCAAGTCATCTGCATCAAACACCACCGCGAGCGGGTTGCCGGTGAGCGGGCCGCTGGCAAAAACGTCCACCTCGAAATACGTGTGCGATGCGATACTCATTCGGACTCTCCGTTCAAACTCCACCGGGCAGCATAGCGTGCGTGCAATTCAGTGGTATCAAACAACGGTACGCTCGCATCGGCCTGGCTCACCAGCAGCGAGATCTCGGTACAGCCCAGCACTATGCCCTGCGCACCGCGCGCGACGAGCCTGGCCATGACCTCTCGGTAGCGTTGGCGCGACGCGTCTGATACGACGCCCAGGCACAACTCGTTGAAGATGACGTCGTGCACCGTCATGCGGTCTGCTTCGTCCGGTGTCATCAGGTCTACGCCATAGCGCTCGGCCAGGTAGTCGTGCAAGAAGGGCTGCTCCATCGAGAAGCGCGTACCAATGAAGCCGACCTTGGTTTCACCGGCAACCCTCAAGGCCTGGCCAGTGGCGTCGCCAATGTGCAGCAGCGGCACACCAGCGGCCTGCTGCACGGCATCTGCCACCAAATGCATGGTGTTGGTGCAAATCACGATCGCCTGCGCACCTGCACGCGACAGGCCAAGCGCCGCAGTCGCCAACATCTCACCAGCCGCAGTCCAATTGCCCGTGCGCTGCAAGGCCGCAACTTCTTCAAAGTTCATACTGGCCAACAGCAGCTTGGCCGAGTTCAGCCCACCGAGCTGGTCTCGCACCGTCTGGTTGATGATGCGGTAGTAAGGCACGGTGGATTCCCAGCTCATGCCGCCAATCAGTCCAAGTGTTTTCATATTGTCATGGGTGTCGTTGAATAGGCATTTTCCGGCCAATGAATACGATGGCCACGACCGCAACTGCAAAGGCGAGTGTCGTGACTGTGAGGCGCTCGCCCAGCAGTGGCATGCCCAGCAGCAGCGTCAAAAAAAGGTTGCAGT
>CAYSMM010000324.1:0-2593 GCA_964432095.1 uncultured Burkholderiaceae bacterium
GCCGTTGCAGGCCCTGACGGGTGACGAGATTCAGAGCGTACTCAAACATGCAGGGGGCATTGCAGCGCAATCGCGCCACCCGGTGGCGCAGGCTGTTGAACGATTTACTGCACGATCCATTACACGATTTGTCAGCACGGAACTCACCGATTCGCTGCCGCTGGCGAGCGTAGAGGAGGTGGCAGGCAAGGGCATGAGTGCCCGGTTTGCAGGCAGTGCATCGCTGTGGCGACTGGGCAGTGCGCTGTTCACGCAAGCAAGCGATGAATCGCAGGCTCAAGGTGAATCGCATGCTCAAGGCGCTACGCAGCAATGCTTTGTCTCGCGCGACGGCGTGCCAATCATGCGCTTTGATCTGCACGAGGCTTTGCGTGATGATGCCACGAAGGCGGTGCAGGGCCTGCAGCAGCGTGGCTTGAAAGTGGCGTTGCTGTCGGGCGATCAGCCCGCGCAGGTACGGCGAGTTGCCACCCAGCTTGGCGTGGCCGACGCTGAGCCGGCATGCACGCCCGAGGGCAAGCTTGCGTATGTGCAGCAACTACACGCGCAAGGCTATCGCGTGGCGATGGTGGGCGACGGTGTGAATGACGCACCCGTGCTGGCGCAGGCTGATGTGTCGGTTGCGATGCAAGAGGCCGCGGACTCGGCCAAGGCGCAGGCCGACTTCATCGTTCTGGGTGGGCGCCTGCAGCACTTGGTCACAGCGCACTCGCTGGCGCGCAGCACGCGCCGCGTGGTGAAGCAAAACCTTGTGTGGGCGGCAGGCTACAACCTGCTGTGCATTCCGCTTGCAATGGCTGGCTGGCTGCCGCCCTGGCTGGCCAGCCTGGGCATGGCTGCAAGCTCGCTGCTGGTGGTGGGCAACGCGCTGCGCCTCACACGTGTGCCTGGCGAGGGAGGTGCGTGATGGAAGTGCTGTACGTATTGGTGCCGCTGTCCGTGGTGCTTGTGCTCGCAATCATGGGCGTGTTCTGGTGGGCACTCAATGCCGGACAGTTCGACGACCTTCAGCAAGAAGGGCAGCGCATCTTGTTTGCCGATGACGTAGACAAATCTCAGTAAAGCAGTAACTCCATTGAGTAACACTCCATGTCTGAATTTTAAAAGGTGTATATGAATATATACAGTAATAAGTACCGCTTGATACTTGATGTGCTGCCGTAGATGCTGCACTCGATGGCTCTGCCCAATCATTGCGAGGTTGACATTCGTCAAGGCGAAAACCGCTGATGCAAATCACACTGCGCTAAACGAAGGAGTCGCGCATATGAGTGCGGTTACAGCAGTAAGTGACATTAGCCGGCCCAGTGAAATGGCCGGCGCCATGCCGGCCGGATCAGCCAGGCAAATGTATGAAGACGGCGTAGTCCGGCTCTTCACCCTCATGGCTATCGTCTGGGGCTTGGTGGGCATGGCGGTTGGCTTGCTCATCGCCGCACAACTCGCCTGGCCCGAGCTGAACTTCGGCATTCCATGGTTGAGCTATGGCCGCTTGCGGCCCTTGCACACCAATGCAGTGATCTTTGCATTTGGTGGCAGCGCCCTGTTTGCCACGAGCTACTACGCCGTGCAACGCACCTGCCAGGTGCCCCTGTTCATGCCCAGGCTGGCTGCTTTCACCTTCTGGGGCTGGCAGGCGGTCATCGTCGCTGCGGCCATCACCTTGCCGCTTGGCTACACGCAAGGCAAAGAGTACGCCGAGCTGGAATGGCCGATCGACATTCTCATTGCAGCGGTGTGGGTGGCGTATGCCGTGGTGTTTTTCGGTACCGTGGGTACGCGGCGGGTGAAGCATATCTATGTGGCTAACTGGTTTTTCGGCGCGTTCATCCTCACGGTTGCACTGCTTCACATCGTCAACAGTGCTGCAATCCCGGCCGGGTTGTGGAAGAGCTACTCGGCTTATGCCGGTGTGCAAGACGCAATGATTCAGTGGTGGTACGGCCACAATGCCGTGGGCTTTTTCCTCACGGCGGGCTTTCTGGGGATGATGTATTACTACGTGCCCAAGCAGGCGGGTCGGCCGGTGTACAGCTACCGGCTTTCAATCGTGCACTTCTGGGCGCTGATCTTCACCTACATGTGGGCCGGCCCGCACCACTTGCACTACACCGCCTTGCCCGACTGGACGCAGAGCCTGGGCATGCTGTTCTCGCTGATTCTTCTGGCGCCGTCCTGGGGCGGGATGATCAATGGCGTGATGACGCTTTCGGGCGCGTGGCACAAGCTGCGCGACGACCCCGTGCTGCGCTTTCTCATCGTGAGCTTGTCGTTCTACGGCATGAGCACTTTTGAGGGGCCGATGATGTCCATCAAGACGGTGAATGCGCTCAGCCACTACACCGACTGGACCGTGGGTCATGTGCACAGCGGCGCGCTCGGCTGGGTGGGGCTGATCTCCATGGGTGCGCTTTACTTTCTCGTACCGCGCATGTACGGGCAAAAGAAGATGCACAGCATCGTGGCCATAGAGTTGCACTTCTGGATCGCCACCATAGGCATCGTGCTGTACATCGCTGCCATGTGGATTGCTGGTGTGATGCAAGGGTTGATGTGGCGCGCGGTCAATGCTGACGGCACGCTCACCTATACA
>CAYSMM010000324.1:2603-2896 GCA_964432095.1 uncultured Burkholderiaceae bacterium
CCGTTCTACGTCGTGCGTTTTCTGGGCGGTGCGCTTTATCTCGCGGGCATGCTGGTGATGTGCTGGAACGTATGGATGACGGCTCGTGCTGGAAAGGCTGTAGCCGTGCCCGTGCCGCCCGTGCTGCAACACGCATAAGCCGTAAGCGCTCAGGAGCAACCCATGTCAAAAGATACTTCATCCCAGGCGGGCTTCACGCATGAGAAGGTGGAGACCAACAATCTGCTGATGATCGTATTGATCTTGGTGGTGGTGGCAATCGGCGGCCTGGTGGAGATCGTACCGCTGTTTTT
>CAYSMM010000325.1:0-2867 GCA_964432095.1 uncultured Burkholderiaceae bacterium
TCCCTTTCCGTTTCCTCCCCCTCTTCTTCCAACCCTAACGTTTTGCCTTCGAAAGCCCGATAACCATGACGGACTTCCGCCGCACGCTTTTGTGGATGATTTTTCTCACCTCACTGGTGTTTTTGTGGGACGCCTGGCAGCGCCATTCTGGCAAGCCATCACTGTTTTTTCCAGCGGCGAAAACGCAAACCACGCCAGCACCCACAGGCGCAAAAGATGCTGCACTGCCCGCGCCGGCAGCCTCTACCCCAGCCGGAGTGCCTGCACCATCGACCGCAGCAGCGCAAGCCTCTGCCTTGCCCAATGTCAACGCATCGCCGGCGGAAACAGCCCCAGCCAAACGAGAGCAGGTGACGATCAGCACCGATGTGCTGCGCGCCACCCTCGACAGTATCGGGGGCGATTTGGTGCGCGTCGAGCTGCTCAAGCATACGGATATCGACGACAAGAAACGCAACGTCGTGCTGCTCGACAACAGCAACCCGGTGCAGCGAGTGTATGTCGCGCGTTCGGGGCTGGTGAATGCGGCACCCGGCGGCGAGCTGCTGCCCAACCACACCACGCCGATGACGATTGTGCCGGGCGCGCGCGAGTTGGGCGCCGATGGTACGGTGCAGGTGAAGCTGGAGTCTGCGCCGCAGGGCGGCGTCAAGCGCAGCATCACCTACATCTTCCGCAGGGGCAGCTATCTGGTGGATGTGAAACATGAAGTGCTGAACCTCGGCACGCAGCCGGTGCAGCCGCAGGTGTATTTGCAGCTCGTGCGCGACGGCAACAAGGCTCCTGGAGAGAGCAGTTTCTATCAAACCTTTACCGGCCCGGCGGTGTACTCTGAGGCCAAGAAGTTCGAGAAGATCGACTTCTCCGATATCGAGAAAGGCAAAGCGGCGCATATCGCGCAAAGCCCCGACGGCTGGGTGGCGATGGTGCAGCATTACTTTGCATCGGCGTGGATTGCGCCGCAAAGCATGCCGCGCGAATTCCGCTCGTCCAAGGTGGACACCAATCTGTATGCCATCGCCATGGTGCTGCCGCTCAAAGCGCTGCAACCGGCCGACGCCGCAACAGTAGACACGCAACTGTTCGTGGGCCCGCAGGAAGAAAAGGCGCTGGAGAAGATCGCGCCCGGCCTGGAGCTGGTGAAGGACTATGGCTGGTTCACCGTGTTTGCCAAGCCGCTGTTCTGGCTGCTGGAAAAAATCTACGGCATCCTTGGCAACTGGGGTTGGGCGATCGTGGCGCTGACCTTCCTCGTCAAGCTGGCGTTTTATCCGCTGCAGGCTGCGGCCTACAAGAGCATGGCCAAGATGAAAGCCGTGACGCCACGCATGACCGAGATCCGCGAGCGCTACAAAGACGAACCGCAACGCATGAACCAGGCCATGATGGAGCTGTACCGCACCGAAAAGCTCAACCCGTTCGGCGGCTGCCTGCCCATTCTGATTCAGATCCCGATCTTCATCGCGCTGTATTGGGTGCTGTTGTCCAGTGTGGAGATGCGCGGCGCACCATGGATTTTGTGGATCCATGACTTGTCCAAACTTGACCCGTTTTATGTGCTGCCGATTTTGATGACGGCGACGATGTTCCTGCAGATCAAGCTCAACCCCACACCGCCCGACCCCTTGCAGGCGCGGCTGATGTGGATGATGCCTGCGATCTTCTCCATCATGTTCTTCTTCTTCCCGGCGGGCTTGGTGCTGTACTGGCTGACGAACAACATTCTGTCGATCGCGCAGCAATGGTGGATCAATAAAAAGCTGGGCGTTAATTAAAACCGCAAAGACCATTACTCCTATTAGTAGAGTGCCGTTACTGCCCCATATGAGCCCAGTAACGGCATTTTACTTCATGCAGTATTGCCGAGCGCAGACGCGTACTCGCACGTAGCAGTTCGGCTAAAAACGAAAGCCGAGCTTCATGCCATAGCTCATCGCATCACCGGTTTTATCGGCCTCGAGGGCCAGGTTGACCAGCGCGAGATTCCAGTTGATGCCGGCAAACAGCTTGGTCTGATTCACCCTCTCTTCACGCAGCTGTGGCACGCCCTTGGGTGTGCTGGTGGTGCGCACCGTGCCAATACCGCCGTACGGCGTAAAGCCCACAAAGCCTTTGGACACCGTCACATCGGCGCCCAGCGTGCTTAAGCCGAGTTGATCCACACCCGTGAGCCGGGTGCCGCTCAAGCGAAACGCAAGCGCGGGTAACACCGCACTGCCCGGCAGGGGCGCCCAGCGCACCTCGCCG
Source organism: uncultured Burkholderiaceae bacterium (assembly GCA_964432095.1). GTDB lineage: Bacteria > Pseudomonadota > Gammaproteobacteria > Burkholderiales > Burkholderiaceae_C > CAYSMM01. The sequence continues at coordinate 2,248 of CAYSMM010000325.1, forward strand.
CCCAGATAGCGCAGGTTGGTGGAGGGGATGAAGGAGTAAGCCGCGCCCACATCGATGTTGAACGGCAGGCCCTTATGCGCGCGCAGGGTGGGCACCGTCAGCAGCGCATCAACGCTGGCCCCCGAGCTGGCCTTGCGCCACAAGTCGCGATGTTCTAGCGAGGTCGCCGTGACTGCAAAACCCACATCAAACCCAGTGATGCCCAAACTGGCGGCTGGTGTGAGCGGCTTGAACGACAAGGTGCTGCCCAAATCCTCGGACAGCAGGCGGAACTCCGATTGCACCAATTGCTGCACGCTATCGATGTCGCCTGCATAGGCGGTGTGCATCGAGACGGCGAGCAGGGTGGCGCACGCAGCCGGGGCAAGCACTGCTGGGCGGGAAACATTCATGCGCATGGAGAACCTTTCGTCGAGATTGATGTAAGGATGGATGTAGGGTTTGAAAGCATCGCAGCACAGTAACACGAGAGTTGTCTGCGCACTGTTGCCAAGCGCAACCACGAGTAAACATTCGCCAAAATCACACGCAAGTTTGCGACGCGATAATCACTCAATGAGCGTTCTGGCCAGAGACAAAGACTCCATCGTAGCGATCGCCACACCGAGCTGCCGCGGCGC
>CAYSMM010000326.1:0-2846 GCA_964432095.1 uncultured Burkholderiaceae bacterium
TTTCGCTGAACTGGTCGAACAAGGCATCGTGTACCGAGCGTTGCGCCCGGTGCAAGATGCGTCATGACTGTGCGGCAGGCAGCGTCATGCTGCGTGCCGCATGGCTTTGTTGCGCGCGGAATTCAGCCAGCTTGTCACGCAGCACTGCGTCGTGATGCGCCAGCATGGCCACCGCAAACAGCGCCGCGTTGGCTGCTCCGGCCTCGCCAATGGCAAACGTGGCCACCGGCACGCCCTTGGGCATTTGCACGATGGAGTAAAGCGAATCCTGCCCGCTCAAATGCTTGCTGGGCACCGGCACACCCAGCACCGGCAATGTGGTTTTGCTGGCCAGCATGCCGGGCAAATGGGCCGCGCCGCCTGCGCCCGCAATGATGACTTGCAAGCCGCGGCCACGCGCCGATTCCGCATACGCGAACATCTCGTCGGGCATGCGATGGGCCGACACCACCTTGGCCTCATATGCGACGCCAAAATCGTGCAATACCTGCACCGCCTTTTCCATCACAGCCCAATCACTGGACGAGCCCATGACCACGCCCACTGTGACTGCGCCAGAGGGTTGACTGGAGGGTTGAGTTTCCATCTGCCGCCTTGATATGCCTCAAAATATGCATTGTAGTTTTCCCGCATGCTCTGCCCAACACGCCCATGATCGACATCACCCTACAAAACTTTCAGCAACAACTCATAGACGATTCGCTCGCGCAGCCGGTGCTGCTCGACATCTGGGCCGAGTGGTGCGCACCGTGCAAACAACTCGGGCCGATGCTGGAGAAGCTGGAGCAGGCCTACAGCGGCCGCTTCAAGCTCGCCAAACTGGACGCCGACAAGGTGCCGCAACTCGCGCAACAGTTGAGCCAGATGTTTGGCGTGCGCAGTATTCCGTTTTGCATCCTGTTTTCAGGCGGGCAGCCGGTGGATGCATTCGTGGGTGCGCTGCCTGAGGCCGAGGTGCGACAGTTTCTCGACAAGCATGTGCCCAGCGAAGATGAGCTGGCCTCTGCCGCAGCGGCTGAAGCAGCGCAAGAGGCCGTGGGCGCCGAGGGTGGCGCCGTCAACGCCATCGACAAGCTGCGTGAGGCGCTGGCGATCAACCCAGCCAATGACGACGCGCGGTATGAGTATGTCAAGCTGCTGCTCGAACAAGGCCTGCTGAACGAGGCGCGCATGGCGTTTGAGCCGTTGGCCGCCAAGAGCAGCAAAGCGTTGCCGGTGCCGCGCATCGACGCATTGGGGGCATACCTGGGCGCCTGCATGGCCGCGCAACATGCGCGCCCGGCCGAACAGTTGGCCGCCGCCATCGAGGCGAACAAGCGTGACTACGCCGCACGCTATGAACTCGCGCAGTTGCTGTTTGCGCAGCGCCGCTTCGAGGCTGCGCTCGAAGAGCTGCTGGAGATATTGATGCGCGACAAAGCCTGGAATGACCATGCTGCACGCAAGCTCTACGTGGCCATTCTTGAAGTGCTGACGCCCGCCAAAAAGCCCGGCGGCAAGGCCGATGCGGCCACAGCAGGCACCACCGCATCGGGCATTGCCGTCACCGGCAATGTGAATGCAGGCTATGACGACCCCAACGCCAAGCTCGTAGCCGACTATCGCCGCCGCTTGAGCATGGTGGTGTTGAGCTGAGTGGCCTTAGGCCGTGAGATGCTTGAGCGCCTCTTCGTATTTGGCGTAGGTGCTGGCGATGACGTGTGCCGGCACGGGCGGCGCGGGCGGCTGCTTGTTCCAGCCCGGCACGCTTTCGAGGTAATCGCGCAGGAACTGTTTGTCATAACTCGGCGGGTTGTCGCCACATGCAAACGCGGCAGCGTAACCGTCCACCGGCCAGTAGCGTGACGAATCGGGCGTGAGCACCTCATCCATCAGCGTCAGTGTGCCGTCTGCATCGAGGCCGAACTCGAACTTGGTATCGGCAATGATGATGCCTTTGCCGAGAGCATAGTCGGCTGCGGTTTTGTAGAGCTGGACGGACACGTCGCGCATGCGCTCGGCCAGCGGCGTGCCGATGATGGTGCACATGCGATCAAACGAGATGTTCTCGTCGTGATCGCCCACGGCCGCTTTGGTGGCCGGCGTGAAGATAGGCTCAGGCAGCTTGCTGGCGTTTTTGAGGCCCGCAGGCAGTGCAACACCGCACACGCTTTGCGTTTGCTGATATTCCTTCCAGCCGCTGCCGGCCAGGTAGCCGCGTACCACCGCCTCGACCGGCAAGCCCTTCAGGCGCTTGACCACCATGCTGCGACCCGCGACCAGCGCGCGCTCGTCTGCAGCCACTACGGTTTGCGGATCGATACCCGTGAGGTGATTGGGCACGATGCCCTGCAGCTTGCCAAACCACAACAGCGCCATTTGCGTGAGCAATGCGCCCTTGCCGGGGATGGGCTCGCCCATGATCACATCAAACGCGCTAATGCGGTCTGAGGCCACCATCAGAATCTTGTCGTCACCGACTGCGTAGTTGTCGCGCACCTTGCCGCGATGGATGAGCGGCAGAGACTGCAGAACCGGCTCACGGATTTGCATAGATACTGGCTATTCTATATTGCCGTTACTGGTATTCAAATACCAGTAAAAGCGCATTACTTCATTGAGTATATGAGTTTATGATCTAAGTATAGAACTGGAGGAATGCTGATGAAGTCTGGCGAGCGGGAGCCCGCAAGGAACCGGAGCTTACTTCGGCGTAAGTAAGCATTCCGAGGCGCCTGCGTAGCGTTGAGCAGGGTTCCCGCCGTAAGGCGGGATGCGACCGCGAAGCAGGATGCAGGCGCGGCATCGCTTACGCTGGCCGATCCACTGCGTGAAACCTCGGCCCACGCTCCAGCGCGCCGCTGTGA
>CAYSMM010000327.1:0-2761 GCA_964432095.1 uncultured Burkholderiaceae bacterium
AATGGTGTAGACCTCTGTCTCTCCAAGTTGCAGATGCCAAAGTTCAAAATAAAAAGAGCGTGTTGTTGTGATCAAAAACTACCTGTAAACCAATCCTTCAAGCGGCCGAGCATGCTACCGGTCGTGCCGGTTTGCTGCGCGATGCGAGCGCCTCGCGCCCGCTGCTGCTGTGCATCGATCAACAGCCCTATGGCTGTACTTGCACGCGGATGCTTCACCATGTCGGCGAGCCTCGCGTTGTAGTTGGGCGTGCCAATACGCACCGGCTTGAAGAAAATGTCCTCGGCCAGCTCAACCATGCCCGGCATTTGCGCAGTTCCACCCGTGAGCACGATGCCTGAGCTGATGAGTTCTTCGCAGCCCGACTCTTTAACGGCTTGATGCACCAGCATGAAGATTTCTTCTACGCGCGGCTCTATCACCCCGGCTAACGCCTGCTTGGCCAGCATGCGCGGGCCGCGGTCACCCAGGCCAGGCACTTCGATCTGCTCGTCCGGACTGGCCAGCAGCTGCTTGGCCACACCAGCGGAAAGCTTGATGTCCTCCGCATCCTTGGTCGGCGTGCGCAGCGCCATGGCAATGTCGTTGGTAATCAAATCACCTGCAATCGGAATAATGGCCGTATGCCGGATCGCACCGCCGGTGAACACCGCAACGTCTGCCGTGCCGGCACCGATGTCCACACACACCACGCCGAGTTCTTTTTCGTCCTCCGTGAGCACTGCGTTGGCGGAAGCCATGGGGTGCAACACGAGGTTCTCGACATCCAGGCCGCAACGCCGCACACACTTCACCACGTTCTCGGCGGCAGCCATTGCGCCTGTGACGATATGCACCTTGGCCTCGAGCCGAACACCGCTCATGCCAATGGGCTCGCGCACCTCTTGCTTATCGATGATGAACTCTTGCGGCTCAACCAGCAGCAGCTTCTGGTCGTTTGGAATATTAATGGCCTTTGCAGTCTCGATTACCCGTGCAACGTCTGCCTGGGTCACCTCACGATCCTTGATCGCTACCATGCCGCTTGAGTTGATGCCACGGATGTGCTGCCCCGTCAGGCCGGCATGTACGCGCATGATCTTGCAATCGGCCATCAACTCGGCTTCTTTCAAAGCCTGCTGAATGCTCTGTACCGTCGCGTCGATGTTGACAACCACGCCGCGCTTGAGGCCCTGCGAATCGACACTGCCCAAGCCGAGCACGTGGAAGCCGCCGTCGGCCTGCATTTCGGCCACGACTGCCAACACCTTGGAGGTGCCAATGTCCAACGCGACGATCAGATCTTTTCCGTCTCTTGCCATCTCAATCCTCACCGGACTCGTTTTGTGTGTTTGCCCCTGCAGGCCGGCGCAACGCAACCGCGTAGCCCTGGCCGTAGCGCAAGTCGATTCGCGCCCAGGTAGCGCCGCCATAGCTGCGTGCCAACTGCACACGTGTCTGCTCTGCCGTCAGTAGAAACCGGTCAATGCGCTGCAATAGATCGCCGTCGTCACGGCCCAGCATCAGCAGCAAGCCGCTATCCAGTTCCAGCCGCCACTCCTGCCGAGAATTGAGTTCAAGCGACGCGATACTCAGGTCCCGCGCTGCAAAACGCGAGGTGAGCAGCTGATACACCTCGTACACCCGCTTGCTCATGCTTTGCGGGCCGTTCAGCCGCGGTAGGGCATCGTCAATCTCGTCGGTATTGGCCTCGAACACCTCACCAAGACCATTGACCAGGCGCTCATCCCCCTCTGCACCCCACAGCGCTACCGCTTTATGCTCTTCCAGCTTCACCAGCAGGCCGTTGGGCCACATACGGCTTACGCTGGCTTGACGAACCCAGGGCAGGGCCTCAAACGTTCGCTTTGCGCGCAGTACATCGAGCGTAAAAAACGTCCCACCCAACTGGCTCACAGCATGTGCACGCAAGCTCACCGGGTTGGTATGGTCGAGCTGGCCCACCACACGCAAGCGCTGTATCGTGAACACCCCTTGATTGATCATGACGTTGATAGTGAGTGCAACCATCAGCAATAACGCGATCGCAATCAGCAGGTTGGCTGATGCCCGCATGAGACGCACATCGAACGGTAGCGCTGGTTTTAGCATTGAAGCGCTCACGCGAGATCTCCAACAGCCGAAGCCTGCTTGCTGCCGGTTTTCAACGCTGCATGCGCTGCAAGATGCACGCACAGCGCCTGGTAGCTCAAGCCCGCGGCTTTTGCAGCGATAGGCACCAGCGAGTGACCTGTCATACCAGGAGAGGTATTGATCTCCAGCAAGAATGGTGCGCTGTCGCTGGCACGCAGCATGAAGTCCACCCGCCCCCAGCCCGAGCAGCCAATGGCGTTGTAAGCCTTCACTGCAACTGACTGAATTCTTTCGGTCAAAGCCGCATCAAGCGGGGCCGGACACAAGTATTGCGTAGCGTCTGACAAATACTTATGCTCGAAGTCGTAGTTGCCGCCAGGCACAACGATCTCTATGACTGGCAAGGCACGCGCCTGGTCGCCCTCGCCGAGCACAGCAACCGTCAACTCGCGGCCCGCAATGAACTCTTCGGCCAGCACGATGTCGTCGTACTTCGCGGCATCTTCAAATGCGGCCTGCATTTCAGAGTAGCCATTGACCTTATTGATGCCAATCGTCGACCCCTCATGCGGTGGCTTCACTATCAGGGGTAATCCCAACTCTTCGGGCAGGTGAATGAGTTTGTCTGAACGGCGCAGCGCTACGAAGCGCGGCGTAGGCAGCCCTTCAGCAAGCCAGATGCGCTTGG
>CAYSMM010000328.1:0-2685 GCA_964432095.1 uncultured Burkholderiaceae bacterium
TTCACCGCGTCTTGCAGCGCCTTGAGCGGGTCGTCTACGTCATCCTTCTCTTTGGTTGAATCGTCAGCCTTTAGGTCTTCTGTTGGTGCGGATGCTCCATCGGTGGGTGCAGAGCCGGGTTTGAGCGGGGCGTCCGTTGCTGCAGGCTCTTGTTCGGGCGGCTGCATTTGCTGCAACTGCTCTAGCACCTTGGACTCATCGACCCTTTCCACCTTGCCAAGCCCGCCCACTACCAGGTTAGGGTTCAAGATGACGACCGTCACCATAATGATCTGCAAGAGGATGAATGCGATAGAGCCTTTGTAGATCTCCGACGTCTTTACTGCAGCAATGCGCTGGTTCGTCACACGGTCGGTGTAGTCGCTACGTGGGGCCACGCTACGCAGGTAAAACAGCGCAAAGCCAAACGGTGGCGTGAGAAACGAGGTTTGCAGATTCATGGCGATGATCACGCCAAACCAGATCATTACCTGATCTGGCGTCAGGCCAGGCACTAGATCGGGCAGTACCTTCTCGGCCACGGGTGCCAGCATCGGGATGACGATGAATGCAATCTCGAAAAAGTCGATGAAGCAGCCAAGGATGAATACCAGAATATTGACGACGATGAGAAAACCCATGGCACCACCCGGCATGCTGGCAAACAAATGCTCCACCCAAATATGACCATCGGCCGCGTTGAAGGTGAAGCTGAAAAACGTGGAGCCAATCAGAATGAACAGTACGAAGCACGCCAGACGTGCCGTGCTATCCATCGCCTGCTTGAGCAACGCGAAGTTCAGCTTGCGCCGCACAGTAGCCATGATGAGTGCGCCCACTGCGCCCATGGCACCGCCCTCCGTGGGGGTGGCCACGCCGAGAAAGATGGTGCCCAGTACGAGGAAGATCAAAATCAGCGGCGGAATCAATACGAACGTGACTTGCTCGGTGAGCCTGGACAGCAGTCTGGCCCTGGTAATGTGGTTGATGACGGCTAGCGTCAGCGCCAGCAACGCTGCGACCGTCAACGACATGATGAACACCTCGTCGCCGGGTGCCGCCTTGGTGCGACCCACCATGGGGTTGATGATGCTGTCGTGGACGCGGCTCCACGCAAAGCCCGCAGCACCGCACACTGTCAACAGCACCAGCAGCGAGCGGTGGCCTGATGCGCCGCTGGCCTCTTTGTAGATGCGTGCCTCTGGAGGCAGGGCGGGCACCATCTTGGGTATGAAGATGGCGCAAACCACCACAAAGAGAACATACAAGCCCACTAAAAGCAGGCCAGGAACCAGAGCACCGGCATACATGTCGCCGACGCTACGGCCCAGTTGATCGGCCAACACAATCAACACCAGTGACGGCGGAATCGCCTGCGCCAGCGTGCCGGAGGCCGTGATGGTGCCCGTGGCAATCACCCGGCTGTAGCCATAACGCAGCATGATGGGCAGTGAGATCAAGCCCATGGAGATGACCGCAGCTGCAACCACGCCGGTTGTTGCGGCAAGCAGCGCACCCACCAGGATCACCGCAATCGCCAGGCCACCGCGCACGGGGCCGAACACCTGGCCTACCGTCTCCAGCAAATCCTCAGCCATGCCCGAGCGCTCGAGAATAATGCCCATGAAGGTGAAAAACGGAATGGCCAGCAAAGTATCGTTTTGCATGATCCCGAAGATGCGCAACGGCAGCGCCTGAAACAGCGCTGCGTTGAACAGCCCGATCTCCATGCCAACCAGGCCAAACAGTAAGCCGGTTGCGGCCAGCGAAAACGCTACCGGAAAGCCAGTGAGCAAAAAAAACAGCAGACCTACGAACAGAATCGGCACAAAGTTCTGGGCGATGAATGCGCTCATTGCTTGGCACCTCCCGTTGCTGCGGAAACAGCGCTGACATGTGCTTCAGCCTCTTTCTTCAACTCTTCGGCCAGTACTTCTTCCTCACTCGGGCCCTCGTGGGCGAGAGGATCCTTGATATGCCCACGCAAGAATGCCACACGCTTGATCAACTCAGACACGCCTTGCAGCATCAGCAGCGCAAAGCCTGCCGGGATCATCAAATACACCGGCCAGCGGATCAGCCCGCCGGCGTTTTGACTCATTTCGCCGCTTTTGTACGAGTTTTCAAACAGTGGCCAGCCAAGCTTGATGCACAGGTAGCACATCGGCAGCAGGAAGGCGATGATGCCGATGATGTCGATGATGTTGCGCGCACGTGGCGTCAGTCGCGAAGCAATGAAATCGATGCGCACATGGGCGTTCTTCAGCAACACATAGCCCGAGCCCAGCATGAAGACGCCCGCGAACAAATACCATTGAATTTCCAACAGCGCATTGGAGCTGGTGTCAAACGCCTTGCGCACAATGGCGTTGCCTGCGCTGATGAGCACGCACGCCAGAATCAGCCACATGATGAGCTTGCCGATTTGCTCATTGAGCCAGTCGACCGCTCGCGAGAGTTTGAGTAAGGCCTGCACGCTTATCTCCGCAATCCGTGGAACCGTTCGTAGTGTTTCACGCTTTTCGCGTGCGCCGCTACCCGGCGCACCCTAGGCATGCATCATTACATTGCACTGGGTGAAACGTTGCCGCGTATTGTAGAAAGCCATGCTGCGCTGCACGACGGTACTTCCCCGTAGCGAGGCCCTCACGTTATGAAACGCTGTTGCGTTTGTACAGTTGAAGCGATAACGAGCATTTTCATAGC
>CAYSMM010000329.1:0-2672 GCA_964432095.1 uncultured Burkholderiaceae bacterium
CTGCTCAGGCCGTGCAGGCTGCGTTCATGATCGATGGCACAACCTTGCCCAAAGTCACCGGAGCCGAAGTGCCCGGCTTGGGCTACGCGGTTGTAAAAGTCAATAAGATTGTTGAGGCTGAGGCCGCAGATGCCGATGCCGCAAAAGCGGCTGCTGCGCAGCTCAGCCAGGTGCAGGCAGCAGCCGAGGCGCAGCTTTACATCGAGGCGCTGAAAAAGCGCTACCAGGTTGAGCTGCTGCTCGACACCGCGGCAGGTAAGGAAGAGGGCACTGCGACTGCAACGACTGCGGTCATCCCCAAGGCTGCGGCGTCCAAGTAGGCAGTCGCGGTGGGCGGTTGACCGCTATAATTCACGCATTGTGGTGGCTGTAGCTCAGTTGGTAGAGTCCCAGATTGTGATTCTGGTCGTCGTGGGTTCGAGTCCCATCAGCCACCCCACACAAATCAGCCCTCATTTCGAGGGCTTTTTTGTTGCCTCGCAAGTGGGTGGAATCGCTTATGGGTGATGCGAGCCGCGTGTTGCTGCTTGGTGCGACGGGCACCATCGGTCGCGCCAGTTTGCGCGCATTGCAGCGGCACGGCCATCTCGTCACCTGCATCTTGCGGCCAGCCAGCAGCACAGCTAGCGCACGATTAGCTGGTGGCGAGCAACGTCAGCTGCCGGGTGCACAGGTTCGTATAGCCGATCTGAGCGATGCAGCGGCGATGGCAAGCGAGCTGCAGCGCAGCGGGCCCTTCGACGTCGTTGTTTCATGCATGGCGTCCCGTACCGGAGCGCCGCGCGATGCATGGGCTGTTGACCATAACGCACACCTGAATGTACTACGGGCTGCCCAGTGTGCCGGAGTGCCGCACTTCGTGCTGCTGTCCGCGATCTGTGTGCAGAAACCACGGCTGGCGTTCCAGCATGCGAAGCTTGCGTTCGAGGGCGCGTTGATGAAGTCTGGCATGGCCTACACCATCGTACGGCCAACGGCTTACTTCAAGTCGCTGACCGGGCAAATCGAGCGAGTGCGCAACGGCAAGCCCTTCATCATGTTTGGTGATGGGCAGCTGACCGCGAGCAAACCGATCTCAGATGACGACTTGGCTGATTTCATTGCACAGTGCGTGAGCGACGCGGCATTTCGTAATCGTGTGCTGCCCGTCGGCGGCCCCGGCCAGGCCGTGACGCCGCTGCAGCAGGGCGAGCATTTATTTGAGCATCTGGGCCAGCGCCCACGCTTCATGCATGTACCGGTCGCGTTGCTCAGCGCAGCAGTCGGCACATTGGGTATTTTTGGCCGCTTCGTGCCGAAGCTGGCCGACAAGGCTGAGCTGGCACGCATTGGCCGTTACTATGCAACTGAGTCCATGCTGGTGTGGGACGCAGCAGCCGGCTGCTACGATGCTGCTGCTACGCCATCTGTGGGCACGCAGCATTTTCTGGACTATCAGGCTGCTGTGCTCAGGGGCGATGCAACGCTGCCCAAGCGTGGCGATCACGCAGTGTTCTGACTTGCGTCGCGCATGCCGCCCACCACCTCGCTATAACCGTTGTCCACATAGGTGATACCTGCGGTGACGCCGGCGGCGAGATCGGACAACAAGAACGCGGCCACATTACCCACGTCATCGATCGTCACGTTGCGGCGTAGCGGCGCGGTTTGCTCGACCTCGTGCAGGATCTTGCTAAAGCCCTTGATGCCACTGGCGGCCAGCGTTTTGATCGGCCCGGCGCTGATGCCGTTGACGCGAATGCCGCGTGGGCCCAGGCTCTCGGCAAGGTAGCGCACGCTTGCCTCTAGCGATGCTTTGGCCAGGCCCATGGTGTTGTAGTTCGGTACCGCTCGGACCGAGCCTAGATACGTCAGCGTAACGAGCGAGGCGCGATCGCTCAGCATCGGCAGCGCAGCCTTGGCCATAGCCGGGAAGCTGTAGGCTGATACGTCGTGTGCAATGCGAAACGCCTCGCGGCTCAGACCGTCGAGAAAGTCGCCAGCGATGGCCTCACGTGGAGCAAAGCCGATGGCGTGCACCAACCCGTCGAGTTGCGGCCAATGCATCTTGAGCTCGGCAAATGTGCGCTCGATCTGCTCGTCGCTGGCGACGTCGCAATCAAAAACCAGTTTGCTGTCGAACTCGGCCGCGAACTCGGTGATGCGATCTTTGAACCGCTCGCCCACGTAACTGAAGGCCAGTTCAGCGCCCTCGCGGTGGCAGGCCTTGGCAATGCCATAGGCGATCGAACGATTCGACAGTAGGCCGGTGATCAATAGGCGTTTACCGGCGAGAAATCCCATAAATGTGTCTCCACCCTGTGTCTGTATGTGTGTTGGCTGCGTTTCACCATGCTGTGTGCACGGATTACCGGCCATTTTACTTTGCTGCGCTGGTCCCAGCGCGGATAACTTTAGTATGAAATTGTTAGTACATAGTAGAGTATATAAACTCAAAGTCAATATTAAATGCCAGTAAAAGCATTGTAGTATTACGAGTATAAAGTTGGAATCAATCTTATTCGTTCTAAGATGGCTAACTGGGATACGCCATCAGGAGATGTTGGGTGCCGATCCGGGCGACTGCTGGCAAGCCTGATAAGTGTATAAAGCTTTGATTTGATTCAGACTTTTGCTACAATCCAAGGCCTGCGGTCATGTGTTTGGCGATCAAGGCGGTGCCTTGGCCTAAG
>CAYSMM010000330.1:0-2636 GCA_964432095.1 uncultured Burkholderiaceae bacterium
CGGTGCTGTCGGCCGGAAGCCAGCACCTCTCATCACTGGCCATCGCCAGCGGCGCAGGTGCCGAAAGCCGTGTACAAATCGGCTGGGTAATCGTCGGTGGATTGACGCTTGGCACCTTACTCACTTTGTTCGTGGTGCCTACGGTGTACTCGTTGCTGTCGCGCCGCTCGCATATGTCTCATGCGGCTAAGCCGTCTGTGGCTGCCACGCCCACGCAGGAGGGTGTATGAGCGGTATTCGTCAAGTCATACTCGACACCGAGACCACGGGCCTACACCCCGACGAGGGGCATCGCATTATCGAGATCGGCTGCGTTGAAATCATCAACCGCCGGCTGACGGGCAACCGCTTTCACTGCTACCTCAACCCGGAGCGTGCCAGTGACGCTGACGCGCTCAAGGTTCATGGCTTAGACGATGATTTCCTGCGAGATCAGCCGTTGTTTGCTGCGGTTGTCCAGCAGCTGCTCGACTTCGTACATGACGCGCAAATCATCATCCACAACGCCCCGTTCGACGTGGGCTTTCTCGATGCCGAGCTCAAGCGCATCGGATTGCCCGCATTCTGCGAGCATGTCCACGAGGTGATTGACTCGCTTGCCATGGCCAAGTCGCAGTTTCCTGGTAAGCGCAATTCGCTGGACGCGTTATGCCAGCGATTTGCGATCGACAACTCCCACCGCACTTTGCATGGTGCATTGCTCGACGCCGAGCTGCTGGCCGACGTATACCTTGCTCTGACTCGTGGGCAAGACAGTCTCGTCATCGACCTTGCTGCCGCATCGCCGCTGGCTGGCGGGGCCGCGGCATCGGCCTGCTCTACACTGGCTGAAGCAATGCACTCGCTACCCGTAGTGCTTGCAACGCCTGAGGAGCTTGCTGAACACGCGCGGACCCTGGCGGCAATCGCCAAAGACTCGGGCGGCAAACTGGTGTGGCCTGAACCCGAGCCCGCATAGTACGAAGCCGATTAGGTGCGAATGACCCATCCTAACCCGGTTCACCGCGAGTGCTACGGCAGTGCATGGGAGTACTATGGCATAATTTTATTCGTTGGGTGGTTAGCTCAGCGGTAGAGCACTGCCTTCACACGGCAGGGGTCACAGGTTCAATCCCTGTATCACCCACCAAAGATGAGCCAAGGCCTTGGGAAACCAGGGCCTTTTTCTTTAATACTGCCATTTATATATGCTTGTTACTGCTTTTCCACATTGCGGCAAGATATATGTACTCACTGCAGTATCTATTTCTTTGAGACGCCATCCACTGTGTGGCGGATGGCTCGCATCAGGACAGACTGGATACAAGGCTGTCGCAGCGGCGTTACGCCGCGCAGGCATAATCGTTTCGTGAACATCCCGACCATCCTCACCTGGCTGCGCATCGCAGCAATCCCGTTGCTGATCGGGCTGTATATGGTGCCTGCACAGTGGCTGGATATGCCTTCGCGCAACCTCGCAGCCACGGTGCTGTTTGCTGGCGCGGCGATTACCGATGCGCTTGACGGCTACCTCGCCCGCAAATGGAACCAGACATCGTCATTCGGCGCGTTTTTAGACCCCGTAGCGGACAAACTCATGGTATGCGCTGCTTTGGTGTTGCTGGTGCAGCTCGAACGTACACATTCGCTCATCGCCCTGGTCATCATCGGGCGTGAGATCACGATCTCAGCGCTGCGTGAATGGATGGCGGCTATCGGTCACCGCGGCAAAGTCGCCGTCAACTGGCTGGGCAAATTCAAAACCATTGCACAGATGGTGGCCATCCCTTTCCTGCTGTACAACGGCAAGCTGTTCGGCGTGATTGACACTGACTTGTGGGGTACGTGGCTCATCATCGTAGCTGCAGCGCTCACGGTCTGGTCCATGCTGTATTACTTTCAAATCGCACTCAAGGATATGGGTGACGCGCGTCGTTGACGCTGGAAGAGCAATGGTGTGCATAGTGCAGCAAAGTCAATGGAAAAGTGACTCGGTAGTTGTTTCAGATACCACGGAGTGTGAACGGCCCAGCGACGCACCAAGCTCCCGCTGTTGGTGCACCGCACATGCAAATCAATCACTTGCACCGCACAAACCCGTAAAACACCGCGCAAACCCGCATAAATACTCGGTTTGAGTGCTTGACAGTGACTATGCCACAAGGGTGTAATACGCAGCCGCACTGCTTGCAAGGGATGAACGACAAACAAGCACGAAGTCGCCAAAGTGCTGTGATCTACAGCACTTAGGCAGTATGATCATCTGAATCTGAAATTGATTTGAGTTTGACGATTAACGCATTGAGAGGGGACCTCTGTGAACAAAACTGAACTGATCGAACACATCGCAAAACAGGCCGATATTTCCAAGGCCGCCGCAACACGCGCGCTCGAGGCCGCCGTGTCGGGCATCAAGACTTCTTTGAAGAAAGGTGTGTCGGTCTCTTTGGTGGGCTTTGGAACATTCGCGGTGACCAAGCGCGCCGCCCGTACCGGCCGCAACCCGCGCACCGGTGCATCCATCAAGATCAAGGCCGCAAAGGTGCCGAAGTTCCGTCCGGGAAAGGCACTGAAAGACGCGGTAAACTAGCGCCTTTCGCGTGGGTGCTTAGCTCAGTTGGTAGAGCGGCGCCCTTACAAGGCGTAGGTCGGGAGTT
>CAYSMM010000331.1:0-2629 GCA_964432095.1 uncultured Burkholderiaceae bacterium
CGCAGCGGTACGCAAGGCCATGCGCCGCACTTTAGATGCACCTGCTCACACGAGAAAGTGCGCAACATGCTACAGATGCTCGGGCGTGATGAGGTGGAGTCCATCATTGCCGAACGTGGCGAGGTTGAGGTGAGTTGCGATTTTTGCGGCGCGACTTATCAGTTTGATCCGATCGATGCTGCGCAGGCATTACTGTCCGCACAGGTGCAGCCGCCAGGTCCTTCAACCTCTCATTGATCGTTGTGTAGCGGCTGCTGTGCTTGTAGTGTCTGCACAGCCTCAACGCTGGCAGATAAGCGCGTCTGACCGGTGCCGTGAATCAGAACATGCGCAATTTCATACTCGGTTAGTACCCTCGCGAGCATCTGTGTCACTTTAGGCTGTACATGCGCGCCGTCACGTACGCCGTCGTGTTGCCAGCCGATGTCCGGCTGGGTGAACAAAGTGAGGGAGTAGCCGCGCTGATGCACAGCAGCTTGTGCAATCAGTGAGCGATCATTGAATACCAGATCACTGTAAATCGCGGTCATCAGCGGCGTGGTATCGCAAAACACAAAGCGTAAGCCTAATCTTGTTGCTGCTTGCCGGGCTTGCAGCTCTCGTGCGAGCTGCTGTTCGATCACGTCGTGCTGCTCTTGCGCCTGCGGCGGGCGGCCATGCAGCGTGCAGAAATCGCGCACTGCCTCAGGCACCCATAGCCCCCTGAAATAGCGCGCAAGATCACGGCACAGGGTTGTTTTACCAGTGCTTTCGGTGCCAATGAGCGCTATCAAGTGTGGCGCAGTTTCGCTTGCCATACCCTCCAGCCCCATACCGCCATCAACAGCAAGATTGCGTAAAGCACTGCGGTGAGAAACAGCCCCTTGTACACAAACAGCGCAACGCTCGCGGCATTGACAATCATCCAAACCGGCCAGTTGTCGATGTATTTGCGTGCTAACAGCACTTGGCCGAGAACGCTGCCAGCAGTGGGAAAAGCATCCAGCCACGGTACATCGCTGTCCGTCGCGTGATCGAGAAACGCGCCCAGCACAAGGCACATCAATAACCACGAGACTATCGCCACAGCCGAGTGCCGATGTGCAAGTCGCGCGGCGTGCAACGCCTCAAGCTGCCCACGATGCAAGCGCTTACCGAACAACCACTGCCCCCAACCCCAAACCGCAGCGAGTGCAAAGAATATCTGCAGCCCAGCCTCGCCATACAGTCTGCTGGCGTAAAACAGCCATGCGTAAAGCAGGCTGCTGACGATTGCGAGCGGCCAGCCCCAATGCACCTCGCGCACGTTAAGCGTAATGCATGCCAGCGTGAGCACGAATGCAACTATCTCAAGCCAGGTGACCCCTGTGCCCCAAAGATTGAATGCAGTTTCAAGCATGATTAAATGCGATACTGCATGAGGTTAAGTGCATTTACTGCTCATTGGTAGTGCATTGATAAGAATATACAAAACGGAGTATATGAATTCATTGTACGCATGCGTTCAGCATGAATGAATAGCACTGGCATTGCAACTGCCAACTAGTGTGAGGGTGCGCCACGGGTTGTACCGGAGGCAGGCTGCGCAGCAGCCGGGGCTCCGGTGGGCGACACACGCGTTGCAGCCGGGCTCACCTGAATGAATACCTCGTCGTTCTTGATCATGCCGAGTTCACGTCTGGCTTGCGACTCTGCTGCTGTGCCGTAGCCTTCTTGCAGGTCTTTGAGGTCAGCAGCCAAGCCAGCATTGCGCTCTTTCTTAGTGGCGATTTCTGCCCGTTGAGCTTGCAGTTGCGATTGCAGCTTTCGCACCTCCCAAAAGCTGCCACTGCCCAGCCACAGCGGCCATTGCAACAGCAGCAGCAGGGCAAGCAAACCAAGGTTGAGTGCAGACTTGCCCGTCATTCGTAGGTGAGTTGGATGTTGACGTGATGTCAGCGCAGGTTGTAAAAAGCACCGCGCCCTGGGTAGGAAGCGATGTCACCCAGATCCTCTTCGATACGAAGCAACTGGTTGTACTTGGCCATGCGATCGCTGCGGCTCAGGCTGCCGGTTTTGATTTGCAGCGCGTTGGTGGCCACGGCGATGTCTGCAATCGTGGAATCCTCAGTCTCACCGGAGCGGTGACTGATGACGGCGGTGTAGCCGGCGCGCTTAGCCATTTCTATCGTGGCAAATGTTTCCGTTAGCGTACCGATCTGGTTGATCTTGATGAGGATGGAGTTAGCCAAGCCCTGCTTGATGCCATCACGCAGGATCTTGGTGTTGGTGACGAACACATCGTCGCCAACGAGTTGAACTTTTTTTCCCAGACGCTCGGTGATCAGCTTCCAGCCATCCCAATCGCCCTCGTGCATAGCGTCTTCAATACTGACGATAGGGTATTTGTCTACCCAAGTAGCCAGCAGATCGGTGAATGCCGCACTGGTCAGCTCCAGCCCGCCTTCACCAGCGAGAAGATATTTACCATCCCTATAAAACTCACTGGCCGCGCAATCCAGGCCGATGGCGATTTGCGAGCCGGCCTCATAGCCTGCTTTGTCTATGGCCTCGAGGATGAGTTGAATCGCCGCTTCATGATTGGTCACGTTGGGGGCAAATCCGCCTTCGTCGCCTACGGCCGTGCTCATGTCACGGTCGTGGAGGATTT
>CAYSMM010000332.1:0-2603 GCA_964432095.1 uncultured Burkholderiaceae bacterium
ACACCGGGTCGGGGTTGGTCGTCCAGCGCGCGGTGCTGGGGGCCACGAGCAAGGCTGCGGTGCCGGCATCGGACAGGCTGTCGCCCAGCACATTGAGTTGCGTCACGGTTTGCGCCTGAGCTGTGGACATGAAGGCCGATGTAAGGCCGGCGAACGCTACCGCCATTGCAGCAGCGAGCTTCTTGATTTTCATGATGTACGGTTCCTCGGTATCTACAGTGTGTGTGTTCGTAGGCTGCTGCACGAAGTTGCAACGTCGCAGCAACGCTTTCGCATGGTAGAGCCAGGGCCGCGCATCGGCTATGCGGGTTTACGGCGGTTCGGGTTTATGGGGTGGTGTGCACTGTCTGGGCAGCGTTCTCGGTTGCGTGCTTGGCAATCGCCGACGGCATCGCCATGAGCGATGAGAGGCTTATTACTGCAATAAGTAATATACGTTTACTGTTTTTAATAGTGCAGTAAAAGGTATTTACATTATTGAGTATATGCTCATCCTGCACGACGCCGGTAGCGCAAGGGCCTAGGCCGCAGCGCGCGTGAGCCTGTCGAGCACACCGGCCCAGTCGGCGCCCTCGGGCGGCTGCTCCACCCAGATCAGCTTTGTGTCGTGCGAATCCAACTCACGCAGCACGGCAAATAACTCATGGGCGGCGGCGGCAGCGTCGGCAGGCATGCGCCGCTGCTCGAGCGGCGCGCGCGTGCGCACCGCGCCGCGGGTATACAGCGCGATGTGCCGTGCCTGATCACCCAGCACGTCCAGCGCTGTCTGGATTTGCGCAAGCGTCATCAGCCGTACGGCGGCACGCGGCGCGTAATGCGACTTCAAACTGCCCGACACGCGGGGGGCCAGACCATCGGCCACGCGCAACGGCCGGCCGAGCACGGCCTCGATTTGCGGCTGCGTGATCATGCCGGGGCGTAGTAGCGCAGGCCCCTGCGTATCGTCACGGGTGCAATCGACGATGGTCGATTCAATACCCACGCCGCATGGCCCGCCGTCGAGCACCAGCGGCACAACGCCTGCGCTGAACTCCTCGCGCACATGCTGCGCCTTGGTGGGGCTCACACGGCCAAAACGGTTGGCACTGGGCGCTGCGAGGCCACCTTGCCCATGCCTGAACGCCGCGAGCAGCGCTTGCGTGAGCGGGTGCGCCGGACAGCGCAGCGCAATCGTCGCCTGGCCGCCGGTGCAGGCATCGGCCACACCCGGCTGCTTGGGCAGCACCAGGGTAAGCGGCCCGGGCCAGAATGCGTCGATCAGCTTTTGCGCGTAACCCGGCACCTGCGCGGCCCAGTGCGCAAGCTCGGCATGGCGCGCCACGTGCACGATCACCGGGTGATCCTGCGGCCTGCCTTTGGCGGCGTAGATCTTGGCGACGGCCTGCGGGTTCTCAGCATCGGCGGCCAGACCGTATACCGTCTCGGTAGGAATGGCTACCAGCTCGCCGGCATCGAGCAGCGCAACGGCCTTGACGATCTCAAGCTCACTCATCATGCGGATGCGGCAGGCCGAGCAGCTCACAGCAGCGTGCTGCGCGCTGTAGCGCCAGCTCTGCCGTAGCCGCCGTCACGGTGATGTGACCCATCTTGCGGCCCTTGCGCGCCTGTTGCTTGCCATACAAATGCAGGGCTGCGCCCGGCACTTGCAGCACGGCGGGCCAATCGGGCTCACCGCCTTGCCATAAATCGCCGAGCAGGTTGAGCATGACCGCGGGCTCGCGCAAGTGCGGCTGCACCAGTGGCAAGCCCGCCAGCGTGCGTACCTGCAGCTCGAACTGGCTGATATCGCACGCCTCGATGCTGGAGTGCCCACTGTTGTGCGGGCGCGGCGCCATCTCGTTGGCCACCAAGGTGTCGTCCTTCAGCACGAAGAACTCCACGCACAGCACGCCCACGTAGTCCATCGCGGCAGCAACGCGTCGCGCGGCGATCACCGCCTGCTGTGCGAGCACCTCGTCCACATTCGGGCCAGGTACCTGCGTGACGGCAAGAATACCGCCGCGATGCAGGTTTTGCTGCACCGGCAAATTCACTACCTCGCCTGCCGCGTTACGCGCCACGATGACCGAGATTTCCAGCAGCAGATCAAGCCGCTTTTCCAGCACGCAGCGCACGCCGTGCAACTGCTGCCAGGCTGCGTGCAACTCGGTGGCGTTGCGCACGCGTACCTGGCCTTTGCCGTCGTAACCCAGTTGCGCGGTTTTCAAGATGCCGGGCAGCAACCGCGAGTCGATATTCGCGATGTCGGCGTCGCTTTCAATCACGGCAAACGGCGCGCACGGCACGTTGCACGCGAGAAAATGCAGCTTCTCCTTCACTCGGTCCTGGCATGTCTCTACGCATGCTGCGGACGGATACACCGGCAAGTTCTGCGCCAGAACGCTTAAGGAGTGTGCAGGAACGTTCTCAAACTCGGTGGAGATAGCGTCGGAAACCGCCACAAGCTGCGCCAGGCCCTGTACGTCGTCATACGCCGCCTCGATGTGATGGTGCGACACCTTGCCTGCCGGGCTTTGCGGGTCGGGGTCCAGCACGGCGGTTTGATAGCCCATGCGTTGCGCGGCATGCACGAACATACGCCCCAGTTGACCTCCGCCCATGAT
>CAYSMM010000333.1:0-2599 GCA_964432095.1 uncultured Burkholderiaceae bacterium
CTGTTGAACTGCGGTGTCAGGCAGCTCCAGCTCTGCTGCAACACCGATTGCAGACAGTGCATTGAGCACATTGTGCTCACCTGCAAGATTGAGCGTCACGTCCAGAGGCGGCATTTGCAATCCTTCGCGCAGCGCGGTAAAACGCATCTGACCACCTGCGGCAGTGATGTTGACTGCGCGCAGCATTGCGTCGTCACGTTTGCCGTAAGTGATGACCGGTTTGGTGATGCGTGGCAAAATCTCGCGCACCTCGGGATCGTCAACGCACACAATGGCCGCACCGTAAAACGGCAAGCGCAACGTGAAATCTACGAACGCCTGCTTGAGTTTGTCAAAGCTCTGCTCATAGGTATCCATGTGGTCGGCATCGATGTTGGTAATGACGGCCATCACTGGTGTGAGATTCAAGAATGAGGCGTCACTCTCATCGGCCTCGGCCACCATGAACTCACCCGCACCCAGCCTTGCGTTCGCACCAGCGGATAACAGCTTGCCACCGATGACGAAGGTCGGATCCATGCCTGCCGCAGCGAGCACGCTGGCCACAAGCGAGGTGGTAGTGGTTTTACCGTGTGTGCCCGCTATCGCAATGCCCTGCTTCAGCCGCATTAACTCAGCCAACATCACTGCACGCGGGACAACCGGGATTGGGCGTGCACGCGCCGCAAGCACCTCGGGGTTATCGGCACTGACAGCCGTGGACACGACGATGGCATCCACGCCGGCAACATGCGCAGCATCATGACCCACGTGCACACGCGCCCCCAGCTGCCGCAAACGCATAACTGCAGCGCTCTCCGCCAAGTCAGAGCCTGATACACGATAGCCGAGCGTGAGCAGCACCTCGGCGATTCCGCTCATGCCGGAGCCGCCGATACCTACAAAGTGCACAGACTTGATCGCGTGTTTCATCTAATTTTTCAGTTCCAACTCACCGCAAGCGGCTCGGCTGCGCTACGCCGTACTCGCATCCCCACGGCTGCGCCATGGGGGCACTGCTCGGTGGCTCGCTTGCCCCACCAATACCGACGAAGTGCACAGACTTGATCGCGTGTTTCATCTAAACCTTGAGTTTCAGTTCACTATGTGCAGCTCGACTGCACACTCATGTAGATAATTAACATACCATCCGCAGTATACACCCGTTTCTGGATACATATATTCCAGCAACGGCAATTTACTAATTGATGTATTAGTGTTTACGTGATGTCTCATAACTTCTCACCTAAGCCTTTTTGACGGTTAGGGCTTCACAGGCGGCGGCAAGTTGCTGGGCAGCACCTGGTTTGGCCAGATGCCGTGCGCTCTCGGCCATCTGCAGCAGGCCCGAGCGTTGCTGCTCCTGCAGCCATTGCGACAGGCTTTGCGCCGAAAGCGTGCTCTGCGGCATCAACACTGCAGCGCCTTTGTCCGACAAGAATCGTGCGTTGGCAGTTTGGTGATCGTCTACCGCATGGGGAAACGGTACAAGCAGTGACGCCACGCCGACCGCGGCGAGTTCAGAGATGGTCATCGCGCCGGCGCGGCAGATAACTAGATCGGCCTGCGAATAAGCAGACTGCATGTCATCGATGAAGGGTACGCATTCCGCCTCGATGTTGTGCTGCGCATAGCGGTTGCGCAGCGCCTCGATATGTGCATTGCCGGATTGATGGAGCACCAGCGGTCGCCGCTCTGCGGGCAGCATCGCAATCGCATCGGGAACAATCTCGTTGAGCGCTCGAGCGCCGAGGCTGCCGCCCACCACGAGAATACGCAGTTGGCCTGTACGTAACGCGTAGCGCTCCTTGGGCGCAGCCACTTGATCGAAACTGCCACGCAGGGGGTTACCAGACCACACACCCTTGCTAAATACATTCGGAAAGGCAGTGAACACGCGATCTGCGATTACCGCAAGCACACGATTGGTCAGCCCGGCAATGGCGTTTTGCTCGTGCACCACCAGAGGCACACCCACGGGCACCGTCATCATTCCTGCGGGAAAGGCGACGTAGCCGCCGAGACCGACTGCCACGTCGGGCTTGAGACGGCGGAGGATGCGGAGGCATTGCCAGAACGAGCGCAGCAGATTCAGCGGCATAAGCATGAAGTTGACGACGCCTTTGCCGCGCAATGCGCGTGCGGCAATCGCCTCGAAGCGAAAGCCATGCTTGGGCACCAGTTCAGCCTCCATGCTGCCCGGCGTCCCTAGCCACACAATGTCCCAGCCGCGGCGCTTCAATTCTTGTGCCACCGCTATGCCCGGAAAGATGTGCCCGCCGGTGCCGCCAGCCATGATGAGTGCGAGGCGGCTCATATCGTCCTCCCGGTCATCATGGCGCGCGATTCATAGTCGATGCGCAGCAGCAGCACCATGGTGAGAATGCCCATGAGAATGGACGAGCCGCCGTAGCTGATGAAGGGCAGTGTCAGGCCCTTGGTTGGCAGCAGTCCGAGTGCAACGCCCAAGTTGATGAGTGTTTGCACACCCAGCCAGGTGCCAATGCCTAGCGCGGTGAGGCCGGCGAATGCACGATCCAGCACCAACGCCTGCCGGCCGATGCTGAATGCACGCCAGATCACCCACCAGTACGCTAGCACAAGAATGACGACGCCGATC
>CAYSMM010000334.1:0-2597 GCA_964432095.1 uncultured Burkholderiaceae bacterium
AAGTCATTTCCGATTTTTCAGTTCGATTGGATCGAGACGCCACGCCGCCCCGTGTTGAGCTGCTCAAACATGGCGTGGCGACAGGATTGAAAATCGAAGCGGTCAATCTACTTTCGCAATTCCAAACGTCCCATGGTGACGTGTTGCTGGTTTTCGATGAAGATTCGCCGTATGAAGAAGCGCTACATTTTTGCTTGCTTCGGCACGAGCAGCTGATCGATCACTTGCTTTACGGCGCACCGTACACGAGCGGCATTTTCAAGCTCGTTCGTGTGCAAGACGATCAGTTGTTCTTCACTTTCGCATCCGATGAAGTTCTCTGCCTTCGAGTGAACACCGAGGGTTCACGCTGGCCGCAGCGCAATGCGCCTGGTGCAAGCCACGTTACCGGAGTTTTCGGCCGGCGCTTCCTCAATCTGAAAGTTCAAGGGTGATCCTATGGGTAAAGCACATAATCCCGAGCTGGAGCAGGCCATTCGAAGTATGGAAGCGACAGCGATTAACTTCGCCTATCAGTTCATCAACATTAGTAACGTTCGGTCCGAGTACATTCGGCTCACCTCGGAGATGTCGCGCAATCTGCGGTTTGCCTACGATAGCGGTGAGATGTCTGCGAAGGCGGCTGCTGAGGCGGCCAACGGCATGCGAAATCAGATCATGGAGCAGTCGCGCGCGAAGTCCGCTTCGCTCGGAAAGGCCATGGCAAGGAACCTGAAGGCCAAGGGGCTGGTACTGGATGATCTGCTTGAGAAGGTTGCTCAAAAAGCATTCCAGCGCCCCTTTAGCTCGTTAAACAATGCAGAGCAAACGGCGGCGTACCTCGAGGTCGTCGCTTCCGCCGGTCGTGCGCGACCTTCGGCAAGTGCGTTTGCCGCACGTGCCGGCGCAGCAGGCCGAGCGTTCTTCATCCTAGGCATAGGCATCGCTGTTTACAACATTGCTAACGCGGAAGATAAAGCGTGGCAAACCGGTCGAGAAGCGGCGAATATTGGTGGCGGTTTTGCCGGAGGCGCTGCTGCCGGCGCGCTGGCTGGCGTTTGGTTCGGGCCGCTCGGGGTTGCGGTGGGCGTCGTCGTAGGGGGTGTGGCGGGTTCACTTCTTAGCGATAGCGCATATGTAGAAATTGCCGGGCCGCGCACGGCGTATGCAAAGAAGTTTTTGCCGCGTTTCACATCGATGTTTTCTGTCGATGAGGACGGTATTGCAAAAGCGCTCTTCGCCGAATGTGGCATCAACATGGATCAGGTTCACGAGATTTTTGTGGAGCTAGAAAATGGTTATTCAAGCGATGCTGACGACGTAGCACGCATCTATTTGCCGAAGGTGCTGAACGCAGGCGGTAACGTGTTGCTCGCGCTGAAGTCGCACCGCCAACTGAGAGCGCTCCTCATCAGCATTTTGGAGGGCTGGCCATCGAATTCCGCAGATATAGCTCTGGCGGGTCGGGTGAGAGCGCTGTAGTTTTTGTCGATGCATGTTCGGCGTGAGCAACTTTGTTGTTCACCATGCCTCGAGAATGAGCAGCGCAGGGCGCAGCGTGGTGCCGCGTGTGAATGCGCTTCTTTTGATAGTTTGATGTGACGAAATCCGATGAATTGGGGTCCGATGAATTGGGGTCTGACCCCAATTTTTTGCACAATTTCTTTGCTGTCGATTGATACTGGCAAAACGCGCAAACGAGTTTTGTTTGTGACGCCTAACGTGATTTATCGGACATCTTGTTATGCTCTGCTAGAACCACAAGTATTAGCTCAGCGCCTTTCACATACACATCAACAGATTGGCCCCAAATCTTGACAGTGCCGCCACCGCAGCACCATTCTTGCCGGCGATTGGTAAAGCGCCATGTGCGACACATTTGCCCAAAGCCCGAGATATGTAGCCCCACGAGTCATTTCAAGCATCGCACGCAGCGCACGCGCACGCATGCAAGCCAGCCAGCCCGTACAGATGCGTGCAACACAGACGCCACAGCCCAAAATGAAAAGGGCAGAGCTTTGATACTCTGCCCTCTAACATGCCATTACTGGAATAATATAAACCAGTAAAGGCTATATAGATATGGAAGTATAGTGCTGAATCAGCTTACTTGTAGCCGACGCGGTCGAGCAGCATTTGTGCCTTGGCGGTGTTCACGCCGATTTTGGCGATGCTCACATTCTCGGCCTTGAAGTTGCCCAGCGACGCCAGTTCGGGGTTCTTCAGCGGTGCGCTTTTGACGACAGGCCACTCATTGTTGCCATTTGCAAAATAGGTTTGTGCCTCATCACTGGCAAGGTACTCCAGAAACTTCACCGCTGCGTCGCGGTTTTTGGAGTGCTTGGCTACCGCGCCGCCGGCCACATTCATGTGCACGCCACTGGTCGCCTGGTTGGGCCACATCAGCGCTACTTTCTTCACCACCTCTTGGTCTTCAGGCTTTTGCGAGCGCATCAGCCGCACGAAGTAATAGGTGTTGGTGATGGCGATTGCGCACTCGCCGCTGGCTACGGCACGGATCTGGTCAGTGTCGCCGCCCTTGGGTGCGCGGGCCATGTTGTCGGCGATGCCTTTGAGCACAGCCTCGGTTTTGGCCTCACCGACTGTTTCCATCAGGC